>JABHWJ010000006.1 GCA_018657845.1 Candidatus Woesearchaeota archaeon
ACATTTTCCATAACTAAAGCATTAACTAAAGTCCCCACCGTGTCATCACCAATGTCAATAGCTAATGCATCATTATTCCCATCTCCACTAAACAAACTAACATTATTCCCATAAATAATTCCATTAGCACTAGTTCCTCCTGCCCCTTCCGAAAAAGAAATCCCTATGGGGCCACCACCAGCATCGGCAGTGATGTTGTAAACAGTATTCGAAGAAATATTCGCATTAGTTCCGTTTGAAAAAGAAATTATTGTTGCTCCCGCACCACCAATATTTACATGTTGGATAGTATTATTAAAAATAGTTGAATTATCACTATCATCAAATATTATTCCAATTCCAAAGTTTTCAATTACACAATTCTTCACAGTAACATTGTTGTCTCCAGCATTACTAGCTACCCCTGCATCTGTCGCTCCCCCATCTCCTCTAATCGTAAATCCTGCACAATCCAAAATAATATTACTTGCCCCAATAACAATCCCATCTCCCGGACAGCCATTTAAGTCAGAAGTCAATGTAGCATCCAATGTAATTGTAGTTCCACAGAAATAACCAGTTGTAGTAGTATAATTACTAAATGAACTTATATTGGCAGACAATATGCCACCGCCATAGGTAGTATTACAATCATCACCATTATCACATCTTAACCCATCTTTAAGCAAATAAGGTTCGGACACATAAGGCAACCCTCTTAATTCAATTACTGCCGTACCATTAAGTTCAAGCGCTAAATTATTATCAGTTAATCCAGTCAAATTATCTTCTAAGAATATGGTATCTCCAATCGCTAAACTTATGTTAGTACTCAAATCAGTTTTTGTCCAGTTAATTTGTCCAAAACTATTATTATAAATTAATATATTCGTACTCGTCGTCCCAGTTGTATCAATGATTGTCGCATTATCAGTATCAGAAATATTATTGTTCCAGATCAAATTATTATCTGTTGTTGATTGCATCTGTATTCCATAAGTTCCTTGGGAAACTATGCTATTCTCATAAATAGTATTATTCGAAGAAGCCGCAGCCAAGATCCCTCCACCAGTACTTCCAGTAACAGTGATATTGTTATTCCTTACAGTTGTATCATTAGAGAAACTCAATAAGACTCCCCTTGCCGCTCCACCTGCAGTATTAATTGTATTATTCTCAACAATATTATTAATTGCATTCCCTAAATTCACTCCATCATTTGCAGTAGAAGATCCAGAAATTATCAAACAATTCTTGATTGTAACTCCACTGTATCCTCCAGAGTTATCTACTCCATCTCCAGAAGCACTAGCAGAATAATTTATCATATATCCTGCACAATCCAAAGTAATATCATTTGCTCCAATGATTAATCCATCTGCAGAACAACCACTTAAGTTAGCAGTGATTGTAGTACTTGAAGTAATAGTATCTCCACAAGCCAAAACACTATTAGCACTAAAACTACTAAAATTAGTTGTATTAAACAACAACACCCCACCAGCATAACTTAAATTATTACAACTTCCTCCAGCAATACAATCACTTCCATTAGAAATGATTTCAGTACTGTTCGTACTGAACTCCCCCCACTTTCTAATTTCAGATATACTCGTCAAAGCCAAAGTTCTCAAAGTAACATTAGCCGAACCATTAAAGTTAGTGGCCACAGAAGAATTAAATGCCGCAGTATTATTTCCAATAAACAAATTCACTCCATGACTTAAATCAGCAGTCAAGTTCATATTCAACAGTCCATCCCAACTAATCTCTCCCAAACTATTATTATAAATCAAATAATTCACTTCAGTACCTATATCTAAAATACTTTGAGTATCTCCACTAAAATTATTATTCAAAAACGTATTGTTAAAAGTATCACCCAAAATATAAATCCCTTTCACATTCCCAACAAAAGTATTATTCTCCCACACGGTATGATTATATCCATTCCATAATCCCGGCCCCATTCCAGGAGATCCAGTATGTGCACTATAATTATTCCCATTAATCAGATTCTTATTAATAAACAAACTATGGTTATTCGCCACAATAGCAGTTCCAGTATTACTAATATTGTTCTCAGTAACATTAATGCCATCACCGGAACGAACTCTTATTCCAATTCCGCCTTCAAAAGTTCCACAATCATTTGGTGGCATCCCATAATCAGGATTAGTACAATTCATACTATCAACAACATTTTCCATAACTAAAGCATTAACTAAAGTCCCCACCGTGTCATCACCAATGTCAATAGCTAAAGCATTGTTATTCCCATCTCCACTAAACAAACTAATATTATTCCCATAAATAATTCCATTAGCACTAGTTCCACTAGCACCTTCTGAAAAAGAAATCCCTATAGGGCCACCACCAGCATCTGCAGTGATATTGTAAATAGTATTCGAAGAAATATTCGCATTAGTTCCGTTTGAAAAAGAAATTATTGTTGCTCCCGCACCACCAATATTTACATGTTGGATAGTATTGTTAAACATAGTTGAATTATCACTATTATCAAATATTATCCCAATTCCAAAATTCTCAATAATACAATTCTTCACAGTAACATTGCTATCTCCTGCATTACTACCCACCCCTGCATCTGTTGCTCCTCCATCTCCAGTTATGGTATATCCTGCACAATCCAGAACAATATTACTTGCCCCAACAACAATTCCATCTCCAGTACAACCAGTCAAATTAATACCTAAGGTGGTATCTACAGTGATTGTATCTCCACAAGAAGGAGTTGCTAGAATTGTCAAATCAGAACTACAAACTTCAGTACCATCACTAATCCCATCATTAGGAGTTACACAAACAGACCAAACGTCATCTACAGAAGTTTCTTGAGAAACAATTAATCCCGTTTTATTTTGATATAAGGCTGAAGCCTGTTCAGCGGATAAAGAATAATTATAAATTTTCAATTCATCAACAGTTCCATTAAAATTAAGATTAGTATACTTTCTTTTTCCAATTGAAAGTGTAGTTTTCAACGGAACTGAAACCTCTGCAGTGGTGCCTTCGTTTTGGCCATTAATGTAAATTACTTTATGGGTATCGTTCTGTACAGCAATAATATGATACCAATCCCCAACATTTGGAAGTGTCGTAGAACTAACTTCTTGCCAAGTACTATTATATACACCAAAAGTAATATTTCCAGTATCAAAATCATTATTATCTATTCCAATCAACAACTCATCTGATGTAAAAGGAGTATTTAATGCCAAGATGGGTTGTTGTCCGGTATTGTCATTAAATTTGGCCCAAACTTCAATAGAATAACCAACATGGCTCAAATCAACATCACTAAAGTTAATTTGGTCTGCTGCTTCCGAACCACCATCAAATTCAAATGCTCCCCAACCATCATAACCCCCTCCAGGATTATAGATTCCACCCTGAACAGTCCCAGAACTACCATCTACATAATTTGTAACATTATCTAACCCATCAGTTTCAAAAGGAACAGTTAGTAATGTAAAAGATTTTCCACTTAAATTCCAAGTAGTAATATTCTTCACTGGATTTGAATCTCCATCAGAAACTGTCCACGTCGCAGTCAAGTTTTCAGAAGCATAATTATTTCCTCCCGAAGTAGTCAACACCAAGCTACTAACTACTGGCAGAGCAGAAATTCCCAATCCACTAGTACCTAAAACATTGGCCCCAGTTAACACATTTCCTTCAAAACCAGAAATAACCGCCCCACCAAAAGAAGAAAAATCAGTAGCAATGGAACCGAATTCAACATCTCCAATAGAAGGTCCAATCAATACAACCATAGAAATAATTAACATTAATCCTAAAATCAATCTCTCGCTAGCTAAACAATTCTTTCTTCCCCGACCTCTATTCTGTTTAGCCCTCATATTTTACTAATCACCTTATCATAAATATCCAATAATCCTTTTAACTCCTTAATCTTCAATGAATAGAATTTGTTTGGGAATTCCTTACGCACGTTTAAAAAACCAAGATCATATAACAATTTTAAATGACGAGAAGCAAGTGAAACCGATTGCCCAGTCTTCTCAGCAACCTCTTTAACAGTCATCTCCTTATCTACAAGTAATCTTAGAATCTGTCTTCTAGAAAAAGCACTAATTGCTCTAGATAATCTCTCTTCCTTTAGTTCCATTGCTTACTCTTAGAAAACACTTCCCCTTTATAAAGTTTACCAGTTGTGAAGTTTCAAAGTTTCACAACTATGAAACTCTACCAACAAAAAAAAGATTAATTCACTAAAGAAGCCAGTTTCTCCTTAATCTCTTCCAAAGAATTATATTTATGTTTAAACTCTTCCAAATCTTCACCTTCAAATAAATCAGTCTTACTCAAATATATCATCGTCTTCTTTCTTTTTCCCAATTTCTTAAATAACTGTTCTTGTTTCTCCAAAGAGTAACCACAATATTCACTTACATCAAAAACATAAATAACTAAGTCTGCCAATTTATCCACAACTAACTCTGCTTGCAATTCCACATCATTCATTTTCTCTGGCCTTGCCAACGTTCCTGGAACATCAAGAATTTGTATCTCAGTTCCCCCTACAACCAGATGTCCAGAATTTATTCTCTTAGTTGTAAAGGCATATTTTGCTACTTGCGCCTTGGTCCCAGTTAATTTATTCAACAAAGTAGTTTTCCCAACATTTGGAAATCCATAGATACATACTGTGAACATATCTTTTATATCTGGGTAATCTTTCATAATCCTCCGAAAATGTTCTAAAACCAAAAGATCTTTTTCTATTCTGTTCACGACTGAAGAAAGCCGACCATAAGCTTGTCTAGAAAGTTCTTTTATTTTTTCTCTATCTTTACACTTGATAAGTTTAGAAACATAACTTTTGTGAAGCATCCTCATTCTTTTAATCGCCCCATTGATTGTTGCTAGAGATTTTTTATACTTATCACGATCTAAAGTTAACATCATCAATTCCTGGTAAAAAGGAGATAACTCTTCAATTCTTGGAAAATCATCTAAAACTTTCTCTAACCGAGGATTAATAACATCTTTAATGACATCTAATTTTAACCCCTCTTTCTGCCTAATCACTTGCAACCAATTTCCTTTCAGATTCTTCTCCTTACCTTTAACCCGAGCTTTCCTGAAAGCTAAATCTAATAGGGTCTGACTTTTTTCTACAGGAGCTATTTTTTGGAAGTTCATTTTTGGTTTATCAAAAAAGGAACTCAAGGGTCTTCAATCTCCTTAAGTTCATTATTAATCAAGAAAAAACCCCTATTTGTTTTAAATCTTCCTTAATCTTTTGGATGTTCATGCCCTAAATCCTTTCTATCCTTCAAATGGGCAATATGCTTATCTTTCTCTTCTTGCAACCTTACTCTTCTTTTCCTCAAGTCTGTAATCATATTAGCTACATGTTCTCCACCCAAGAAATGAGGCATAATAACATAATCTGCTCCCTTTTCATACAACTTAAGGGCGTCTTCAATTTCCGAAGCCGTAACTATAATCCTTGCCTTTTTATTGACTGCCTTAACTTTATTAATTAAGAATAAACTATCATCTAATCCGGGAATCGTCGAAACCAACATAGAAATTCCTGGCAGATTCATTTTATTCATAATCTCTCCATCAGTAATATCTCCATAAATACAATGATATCCATTCTTAACCATCTTAGTAATAATCTCTGGATTATAATCAACAATCAAAACCTTTTTTTTAACATTAGTAAATTCTCTCAAAATACTATATCCAATCCGATTGTGACCACACAAAATAAACTTAGGCTTAACTTCGCTAGGCAAATACTCTAATCCTTCTGTGGTAAATATATCAAATATTTTTAACGGCTTCTCTAAAAAGTTATAAATCCAAGAATCATATTTGATAAAGTAGGAAGTAAGAGTTATAGATACTATTGCCACCATCACTACTACTGAGAATAATTCCTGAGAAATGTGACCCAAAAGCAATCCTTGTGATGCCAAGATCAAAGAAAATTCCCCAATCTGCGCTAAAGACAAAGAAGTCAAAAAAGCTGGCTTTTTAGTATACCTGAACAAAGAAGTAATGATCATTATAATTAATGGTTTTAAAAATATCGCAGCAAAAACAAAAACTAACAAGGGAATCCACATTTTTCCTATCACTCCTAAAGAAAGTTCCATTCCCAAAGAAACAAAAAATAACAAAGAAAAAAAATCTCTTAAACTTCTAACCTTGCCCACAATTTCAAAACTATATTCTAAATTACCTAACGTTAACCCTGCAATAAATGCTCCAATTGCCACTGAGAACCCAAGATAATGAAACAGCAAAGAAAAAATAAAACAAACTGCCAATGAAGTAATTAATAACAATTCTTGGTTCTTTGCTGCAAACCTAAACACTATGGGAAAGAAATATTTACTTGCCAAAAAAGCCATTAGAAAAATTGCTAAGAAATTCAAAAAAGCCATCCCAAATAAAGCAAAAGTAAAACCATTCAACGTAGCCAATACAGATAATGCAAAAATAGCCACCACATCTTGCAATAACAAAATACCTACTGCTAATCTCCCGTGCAAGGTATTTAACTCTTGTTTATCAGACAATAATTTCATTACCACCATCGTCGAAGAGAACGCTAACATCAAACCAATATAAGCGGCTTCTAAACTCAAAAAACCCATTAACAAAGCACCCAAATAACTAAGAACAAAAATAATCACAATCTGGATTGCTCCACCCAAACTAGAAACCAAAGCAACATTTTTCAGTTTCTTTAGATCCATTTCTAAACCAACAATAAATAATAAGAACGCTATCCCAATTATAGACATAGATTCTATTACACTGGTATTTGTTACTAAACCAAAAACAGGAGTAACTAAAATTCCCACCAAAACATAAGAAAGAATCTGAGGCTGCTTAATTAACCTTAATAGATACGCTGCTACTGCGGCCGCTATAATAATCAATCCAATTTGGAAGAACATTCCTCCATCAACACCTATCATCAAGATAAAAGAAAAGAAAATTGTTTTATAAAAGTTTTTATTTATTTACTTACTTAACTAAGCTCTTATAGAGATCTGTAGCTTTTCTTCCCACAAACCCTTTAGTGCTCCTCACTATGGTGGAAGCTTTCTTAACTAAGTCATCTACAATTCCAGCTCTATAAAAAGTATCTTTCAAAGAAAATAATGGGTCTTCTTCTCCGCAATAAGTTCTGTTTCTCCCTTCGGTCTTTGCCACTTGCATATATTTATCTGCTCTTGCTTGAGCGTTAGAATAATGTTCTGCTCGATCTAACCATTGAGTAACTCCAACAGAAACTGTAACTGTATGTCCAGTCAACTCCTTACTTCTAATCTCTACTTGTTTCCTAAGTCTTTCTGCAACATTCATTGCATCTTCTTGGCTTCTACAAGTATACAAAGCTAACATCTCTTCTCCATGTAAATGATATTCATTAGATAAGTTTAACACCAAGTCATTGTCTCTTAATGTTTCCCCTAATGCTTCAACAACAGCCATCAAAACTTTATCTCCTGTATCTGTACCATAAACTTTATTGAAATGTCCAAATTCATCAATGTCTACCATTGCCACATAAACTTGTTCAAAATCTTTATCTCCAATACCTAATCGATTTTCTAGGCTCTTTAAATCTTCATCTCTCTGTCTCATGTTCGGAGCATCAGTAACATCATTCATCATAATTTGTTGATGAATTGATCCTAATCCTGCTAGAATGGCTTCCTTTCTATCTCCGCCACCTATTGCTTCTCCAATCAAGTCAACTAATTTATCATAAGTTTCTGAATCGTATGCCATAATGCCTTTTAAGTTTAATACTTTATAAACCTTTCGGTTAGTTACTACTATAAAGTGAAGAAAAAAATGGTGTGGGCGGCAGGGTTCGAACCTGCGTAGGCACTAAGCCAATAGGTCCTAAGCCTATCCCGTTTGACCACTCCGGCACGCCCACATGAACTTACTAAAACTTACTTATTCTTTTTCATTAATTCATTTTTATATCTTTCTATTTTTAATACAAAAAGAAGATTTTTTATACCTCTCTAGTTTTCTTATTATATATCTCTAACCACAATGGAAAAAGAAATCAAAGAAATCCAACAAAGAAACAAAAAAGTTGAAGCCGACAAAGCTTGGGAAACCAGCAACTTCAGAAAAACAACAATCTCTATCATAACTTACTTCTTAGTTGTTCTTTTTCTTTACACCATCAAAGCACCAAAACCTTGGCTCAATGCTTTAATCCCCACAGCAGGATTTATCCTTTCAACCCTAACCCTTCCATTTATTAAAAAATGGTGGATCAAAAACCAACAATTCTAAATCTTCCCCGACTATCTTAATTCATAAAGTTTAAAAACAGTTTTTTCTCTCAACTAATTTATGAAATCGAAAAAACTATTTATGGCAATATTACCTTTAATTTTAATCTTTTTAGCTTCCTGTAATCTTGAAATCACGGAAGGCCCAGTAACCTCACCGGATGCCTGTTTAGAACTAACCGGGTTAACAAAAGATGATTGTTATTCAGAAGATCTTAAATGTAGTAAAATAGATTCTTCTGTCGTACGTGACTCTTGTGTGGCAGAATTAGCTAAAAGCGGAAACAAATTAAGCGCATGTAATTTAATCGTTTCAGAAAAAACTAAAGGCTACTGTCAGTCTCAGATAGCTGAGCTAAACAACAACCCTACTATCTGTGCAGAAATTGAAGATTCTTATTGGAAGAATAATTGTAACTTCCAATTGGCCATTAAGAATAATGCCGACTCTCAATGTTCATTAATAACTAAAGCTGAACAGAAATCAACCTGTTTCCAAAAGATTGCTGTAGCTAAAAATGATCCAGAATTATGTTATTTCTTAGATCAACCAGACCAAGACAAATGTTTGTTAACCATAGCTAAGAGTACTCAAGACTACTTAATCTGTCAGGAACTTAGCACAGCCTTAAATAGGGATGTTTGTAGAGCTAAAGTTGCTGAATTAGCCGAAGACCCCAAGATCTGCGATAAAATTGGTTATGATATGATCAAACAAAGTTGTAAAGAGAAAGTTCTTTCTTCTTAATTTTTTTTATTTAATTAAATTTTAATCTAATAGAAAAATAAAACAATAAAAATAAATAAAATTAAAGAAATTAAGCTTTCTTATTCCAAGTGTATTTCCTAAGTTTAGCAGTATCTCCATAACCACAAGAAGCACATCTCTTCTTTCTGAGATGAAAGGTATGACTACCGCACCTTCTACAAATGATGTGGCTTTTCTTACCACTCTTCTTACCCATACTTGGAGTTCCTTTAGTCATCTTTCTAAATTAATTTAAGCTGGTGAAATTGTTAAGATGGTATCTCCCCTGATGAACACGGTTCCTAACTTCCTTTTAACTTCTCCATTCTTATGTTCTTCAGCTTCTTCTAATACCATGTTGATATGAATATCAAAAGCTTTTAATTTTCCAATATATGCAGATCCATTTTTCAAATCTACAATAACATTTTTGTTTCTTGCTGCGTTTAAAGCATCTAACGGTCTTGCTACATCTTCCATTTTGTTAAACCCCCAAAATTAATTAAAAAAAACTATCACCCTTATTTAAATGTTTCTGATTTTTTAAGTAATTAACTTAAAAATTCTAAACTTCGAACACTTTTGTGTTCTGCAGTTTCCAAAATTTCTCAAAAATTTCAAAACTACCTAAATAAAATTATTAGATTATCCTTCTGAATCGAAGACTTTAAATAGAAGTGCGTTTTTATTTACAGTTGAGGTGGGACCAAATGAGGTGTAAATTACTTGTCTTTGTACTAGCATTATTGCTTCTTGTATCTTCAGCTCTTGCTGCAACTGTAAGCACCATTGAGCCAATTAATAACAACATTAATACTAATCAACAAGCTTCTTTTGAATTAACAGTTACTAATACTGGAGAAGTTACTCAATCTTACAAGGTTTATTCTTTAGAACTCGGTTGGATAATCGATCCTCTTCCTAAAGATCGAACCTTTGACTTAAATCCTGGAAGTTCTAAAACAACAACAATTAAAGTTGACCCCTTAGAATCTTTTAAACCTGGTGCTTACGCTCCTACTTTATACATAGACGAAATTATTGGAGGGTCTTATTCCACCCAAACTAAAAGTCTTAAACTTTACATTAGCCCAGAAGGTCCTTTAGATTATCTCCCTTCCATTAAATCTACCATAGATATGAATGAGAAAATTAATCCTCAAGATCCACTTTCTATTAAGTTGTTTTTAGAAAACAAAAATCCCCTTAATCTCAAAGATCTTAAAATAAAACTTCAAAGTGATATGATTGAATTCAACAAGGAAGTAGTCATAAATATTCCTCCTTTAGAAAAGAAAACTATTGAATTTTCTATCACTCCAAATTTTTATCAACAACCTAAAGATTATTACCTTTTCTTCATCTTTGAAAGAAATGGTGAAACTGTAAAAGTCATTGATAAAAAAATTGAAATCATAACTACCACTCCTGACTTTACTACTGAAGTTGTTGAAGAAAAATCTTTTCTTAAAACTAGTCTTTTAGTCAACACACATAACACTGGGAATGTTAAAAACACTCAAGAAGTTAAAGTCCCCACATCTTTCTTCGTGGCTCTTCTTACTAGTTCAGAAGCAAAATCTATGAAAGAAGATGGGCAAAGATATTTGGTTTGGACCACAACTCTTGGCCCGGACGAATATGTTGTTTTAAAGGGAGTAAGAAATTACCGTATTCCTTTGGGAGTTATCATTGTAATCTTAATCCTCTTGGGAGTTTATGCTTACATTCGTTCCCCAGTATCATTGTCTAAACAAGCTACTAGTAAGAAGAAAGGATCATCTCTTTCAGAATTAAAAATAACATTATTAGTAAAGAATTTATCTAAAAAACCTCTCAAGAATGTAGAGGTCATTGATCAAATTCCTGGAATTACTAATCTTGAGAAAGGTCTTTCCTTGGGGACTCTTCGCCCACAAGAAGTCAAACACACTTCTCGAGGAACTCTAGTCAAGTGGAAACTAGCCGAACTAGAACCCCACGAACATAGAGTGATTACTTATGAAATAAAATCATCTCTTAATATTTTGGGATCGCTTCAGTTACCTAGAGGTAAAGTTCTCTATGGGAAAGGAAAGAAGAAAAAAACTGCTTATTCCAACTCTTTTAAGATAAGCAGCCAAACATAGTCACTACTATACAAAGATTTATATAGAAGTGTTCAATATTATTTAACATCATAATCAAACTGGTGAGGGGTATTTAAAATGAAAAACTTTTTATTACAATTGAGGGAAAAAATGGTTCAACCACGAGAGGAAGAACCATTAACAGAGGAATTTGAAGAGTACGTAGAGTTAGAAAAAAAGTCTGAAGAAAAATCTAAAATTATAGTTAGACCATTTGTCATGGAAGATTTTGAGGATATCAAAGAAGTTCTTGATGCGCTAAGAGAAGGCTCAACTATTGCTCTGGTAAACATTAAGCCTCTTAAAGATAGAGACATTGTAGAATTAAAAAGAGCAATCAACAAGCTCAGAAAGACCTGCGATGCTATCGAAGGAGACATTGCTGGATTTGGTGAAGATTACATCGTAGCAGTACCTTACTTTGCTCAGATTCATCGAACTAAACCTGAAGTTCTTGAGTAAATTTTTTCTTCTTATTTTACTTTTATTCATCCAATTTTTGACATAACTTTTCCTCTTCCGATAAATTTAAATAAAAACGATCTACCTTAACTGCAATCTGCTCGGATCGCATAACTCGGTATTGCGCTGGATTGCTAATCCAGTTTCCTCTGGATATCTGGGTTCAAATCCCAGTCCGAGCGTTTTTCCTTTACAAAGATACCACTAAACAGTAACAAAACATTTATAAACTAACTTATATTTTTGTTCTTATGAGCTTGACATCATTAATTTTCGCCAGTTTTTTGGCTGCAAGTTCACCAAATAAAAGTTTGGTGGTTAAAACAAACGAGATAGTTAATTCTCCAAAAGAATCAGCCCATTTACAGGTAGCAACAACTACTCAAGAATCATTTTATTCTTCAGAAAAATCTTCTGAATTAGCAACTGAACTAGAGTCAAACCCCTCACACGAAGAAGACCAGATAATTATCACTATCCCAAAACCAAAAACTACCAATCCTCATAATTCAAAAGTAGATCCTATAATGCCTTTAGAACTATTAATAGTCTCACAAACTGAAGGAGAAGACTTTGCTGATGACCGACCTGAATTTGCCAAAGAAGGAGAAAAAGTTATCCTTTATGCGGTTGTTAAAGCTAAAGACAAGGATGGAAAAACTGTTTTTTATACAGAAGCTCCAAAATTAAAAATTAACAACAAGAAAATATCTCCTGCCCAAATAATCTCCCCAAAAGATATTGGGAGGAGTTTAGAATGGTTCAAATTAGAGCCAGCCGGAGAAAATTATAACAATAAAAGAAATGACAAATTTAAATTAGAAAAAATAGATTATGCTCAAACCCTATTTACTGAAGGGTGGTCAGCCCAAGCCAATTCACACCCAACAATTCTTTATGATGCTTTCAAACATCTCAAAACCGGCTTAGGAGTAATGCGTTATCAACTCACTTTTACAGATTCTCAAGGAAAAGAATTTTCCACACCAGGAATAGAATGTCGATCTAAAGGCGGACTTTGCGACAAAGTACACAAAGTTGCTTTTCGAGAAGACAATGGCAACTGGACAGATTATGCTTTTGAATTATTTAATTCCCCTTATATCTGGGGAAGTATTGGGAAACAAGTAGATCGTCAAATTGGAGTAGATTGTGCAGATTTGGTAGTCTATGCTAAAAGACGTCATCAAGAAGAAACCTCTGGAAAAAAGAGACAACCGTACACTTGGTCTTATGGTTTAGAAAAATATACTAATACCATTGTAGAATTTGATGGTGCAGATATCTGGGGCAACCCCTTAGCTGATGGAAAACTAGTCAAATTCAATGAAACAGTTCAAGAAGGTGACATTTTACTTTTCCCCCGTCACGCTGCTATCCTTTACAAAGACTCATCCATCAAAGGAGTTGAAGGAACTCTTGATGCCTATGATCTGGCTATTCACACTCTTTTTAATGAACCAGAAATAATTTCTATTGGAGACATCTCCAGTCAAGTAGGTCCACCATTAAAGATATTACGTTGGAAGAAATAATTCACTCGTTAAAAACGTAATCAGATTCTCCTTTATTTTGCAGTTCTTCTGCAATACTGTCATAATTAGGTCTAAAGTAGCCGATTGGATTCCAAGAATAGTAACCATTATTTGGAGAATCTCGTAAGATCCCAGGTAAGAAATCATCTGCCAAAGTGCCTCCACAAACAGTAGTAGTTCCACCAACCGCCCCCGCTGGGCATTCTCCTGAAGCCTGTACTATTGTTGTACTTCCTGCAGCACCACTCATGGCCACTAAGTGATCAGTAAAATGGTCGTGTTCTTCTAAGTAATTTTCAGTTTTAGAATCCTCTTTCTTTACTCCAACCTCAACATAAATAAAATCTCCTGGCTGAGCCCCTGCAGCTTCTAATTTTTGATCCGTTCCTAAGAATGGGTGGGGACTTAGAGAACGAGAATTTGGTTCTTCTAAACTATTACCTATTAAATCAGTAGGTTTTTCACTAAATGGATGTTTTCCCCAAGTGCCATCTGGAAAATCTACCCATTTGAAATACTTCTTGCCTTTACCTGCCTTTAAATTGTCTCGCATTTCGTGATTCCTTCTTTGTTCTCCAGTCGCCAACATTTGATGCATATCTACTTCCCCGTTAGTAGCTAAAAATAAGGCCGCTGCCGGAACATCATTACAAATTAGTTCATCTCCAGCTAGATTATTTTTCCCATGTAGCTCTCCCCAATCCACTGGGGCTCCAACCATTTTTTCTCCAGGAAGCACATCAGAAACCTCTTGTCCATCTTGGAGTGCTGTACCAGAAAGTAAATCTAAATAAAATCCTACGCTAGCTTTCACCTCGTCTCCATTCTCTGGCAATCCTCCTCGCGTGGTTCCTTGATAAGCATGGGGAACTTTTAATAAATCCATTTTTCCTTCCCGATCATGGAACTCATAACCCTCTCTTTTTCCATCGGGTTGGTCCAATTCTACAGTCATAGACACAGCATCGAATCCCCTAGCCACCCCCGTAGTTTCTATTCCTTCTCCCAATCCTTGAGTATAGGTCCCAGTTCTTACTCCTTTTTCATCATTGTACATAGCCCAATAACCATTAAACAATCCCGCATTTCCAGTAACCTGTGCCTTCAAAAAATTATCTTGTGGAGAGACCTCTATCCCTCCACCATCTAAAACTAACCCAAACCTATCATATCTATCAGAACTACTTTTTCCTTTTCCTAATTCTCCAATAAAAAACTTATTAGCATAAAAATCTCCCAAAGTTATATCCTTTCGGGTGGCTCTTTCTTCCATCTCTCTACGGTCAAAAACAACTCTAAAACCATCTCCCTTGGCAGAGAAAGAATCTCCAAAATTAATCTGGTTATCTCCCTTGCCCGGCACCCCATAATGGACCTCAACAGTTTGTTCCTTGCCAAACACCACTCGCGCTCCATTCAAACCCACTTCAGAATAACCTTGTCCAGTATTTCCTTTAACTTGAGTAACTTCACCATTAGAAATAGTTACCTCGGAATTAAAAATCAAATCTAATTTAGGATCATTTGACCAAATCCCATTCCCAAATTCAAGAAATTCAGGATCGGGAATATGTTTAATAATTATGTCTGTATTTTCACTTATGGAAACCATATTTGAAGCCAATCCAGAAACTTCCATTTTTTTTTCCGCAGGAATATAAGTAAAAGTTTGATCTACATCAAAACAAATTCCTCCAAAACATTCAGCGTCTCCAAAAACTTTGTCTTCTTGAAACTTTAATAATCCAAATTTTATTTCTTTTCCATCAACACTCCCCTGGGGGATAAAAACAAGTATATCACTTGGGGTTGTTGCTTCTCCAGATTCTTCAGATTCTCCTTCCAATGATACTGATATTTCTGGAGATTTTGCAACTTTAACATCTCCAGTAAATGTATGTTCTTTCCCCTTAGAAATAATTATAATCTCTCCCTCAGAAGTAACCTTAAATGTGTATAATTCCTTGAAGTCAACAACATTGACTTTTTGTACTTTTCCTCCTCGTTTTCCTTCAATATTTCCTTCTGGTTCTACACCTATTAAAGAGCCCCCTACCTCAATATCTACTCCCTTGGAGGCCATATACTCTCCATAAGCAGCCCCATCTACAGAATTTAACGGCCCCTGGAAATATTGGGTAGCAATAATTGAGTTATCATCTCCTTGGTCCCCAGAATAATCATCAGAACCTAAACTCCCTATGTATTTCTGTGCATACAAATCCCATTCTGGAGTTCCTACATTTTCAGTTAAGAAAGTTCTTTGATCACCTGGAACCATCAATGAAAAGTCTACAAAATTTGGATTTTCACTAAAATCTTCTAAGGATATTGTTTCTTCAGGACAATCCGGAGGACATTCTGCAATTACTAAATTAATCATTAATAAAAACAAAAGTACCACAATTCCCAATTTACTTCGGCTCATTCTATCCCAAAAAAGTTAAAATCTCCTTCCTCCATTGCAATAATAAACTTATAACCTTTCTCCTTATCTTTGTCTTGTTCATCATACACCACTAAAAAAGAATCTCCATTCAAAGTATTATAAAAACTCTCAAATTCAAGCCCATATTCTTCAGAATAATCTTCCATACAACTTAAACATATTCCTTCCTTATCGACACGATCTTCCATCAACATTTTTACTGCTAAAATAATATCTTTAAATTTTGAGGCAACTTCAATAGAGAACTTATCTAATTCTGTTGTTTCTTCGCCTTGTTTAATCCTAAGTGGATATTCCATTTCAACAAAGAAACTATTGAATAGAAGTTTAGAATTTATTTTTAATTCCCCTATTATTTCTATTTCATAACCTTCTTCAGAAAAAAAATCCAAGTCGCAATTCTCTTCAAAATTATCTAAAATATATTTATTTAATTGTTCTTCAAAAACAAAATCATCTGGAATTCTCGCCAATCCATGATAAAAATAGTAAGGCACTAAGATAACATTAGAAAAATAAAATGCGCTTGGATCGGGAGTTAAATAATATCCTCCTTGTTGCCCATTCCACGCTATTCCTTTTTCTGTTGTTGATTTCAAGCAATTTTCAAAATAAGCTTTAATTTTTCCAGTTTCAGAATCAACCTCTCCAACTTTGTCTTCGGTACCCTTCTGCACAACAAAAAAAACTGTGGCTATAGCAGTCACTATCAAAATCCCAACAATAATAAAAATAGTCAACTGCCCTTTTTTGGAAATCATCTAATAAAAATAAAACAAATAGAATATAAAAAGCTTACCTAAATTTTACTCAATAAATCAGCAACCCGATCTTTTCCAATCTCCAAAATAAATGAAGCCAACCGCGGACCTTTCTCTTTGTTTACCAACACTTGGTAAACTAACTTAAAAAAATCTTTAGGAGGAAATTCTTCATTCGTACATAATATATACATCTCTTCATGAAGTTCCACATCAGTCCATTCTTTCTCCATCAATTTTGAAGCCAATAATCCCAAAATTTTCTTTTGTTCCTTTACTAAAGTTACTTGACAATTTTCCTGAACCTTAAACTTAAATTCTTCTGGAGCATATTTCTCAATCCAGTTTCTTGCACATTCTGCCCTAACTCTTAATCTATCTTTATCAAATTTATCCTTTAATTCTTTTTCATAATAACCAATCGTCTTCTCTACATCCAATTCATTTACTTGTAAAACATTAGTTAGATGCCTAAATGATGGTTGATAAGGAATTTTCTTAGGCACTTTGTCAATACAACTTAATTCATAGATTCTTGATTGTTTGGCCTTATTTTTTTCAGAAAATTCTCCAACATCAAAATAAATTCTTTCACACTTATCAAAGTCTTCATATAGCTTAATTATATCTACTTCAAAAGTTATTGAAAATTCTGCATTGGGTCTAGATGAAGCAAATAACCATCTAATCATTTCTGGTTCATAAACTTCTAACATCTCCTTCAACGTTACTACAACTCCTGCCGAAGATGCAAACTGGCCTCTTCCTCTAATCCCAATCCATTCATAAGCAAAACCAAATGGGGGTTCAGTTCCATAAACTTCTTTCTGAATCATTCTACTTGTAGTTACACTTCCTCCAGAAGCAAAATGATCCTTTCCTGCACTTTCAAAATCTTCATTATAATAATGCCATCGGGCTGGCCAATCTATTCTCCACTTTAATTTAACAACTCCTTTAACTTTATTGAAATCAATCTTCTCTTCACTACCACATTCACATTTATATTCAATTTCATAACCGCCCACATACCCCAAACTATCCACAGTATCCTTTCCACACTTCGGACAGAAGATTGCAATTGGTAGCCATTCTTTAGGCAAATCTTCTTTTCTAAATTTATTCAAGATTTCTTTTATCTTTTCAGTATTTTCTAAAGCAATTTTAATCACATCATTATAAACTCCTTTCTTATACAATTCATGTTGGTAAAGAAATTCTGGATTAATCCCCACTTTAGGCACTTCTTCCTCCATCTCTTTTTCATTATGAAGCGCATAACTATCATGGCAACCAAAAGGATCGGGAACATCACTAATCGCTTTTCTTAAATTCTCTTTTAACATCTCTTGTTTTGGCATGTTCTTAGGAACTTTTCTTAACACATCAAAATCATCCCATGAATAAAAGAAACGGACTTTCTTACCTTTACTTTCTAAAGCTCTTTTAATTATCTCTTGAGTTATTACTTCTCTAAAATTTCCCATGTGAATAGTTCCGCTTGGAGTTATTCCTGCAGCTATTACATATTCCTTTTTATCTCCTTTAGACCTAATTATCTGTTCAGCATATTTATCTGCCCAATGATAAATTTCTTTTTCTTTTGCCATAACTTTTCTTCAAACTCACCAATTATATAAATATTTCTTTAAAGGATATTAAAAACATTTATAAAACAAAAAACAATTACACTTAAAGTATGAAAAAAAAGGTGTTAGATAAGAGTTCGTTAATTTTTATTATAGCAGTGGTTCTCTTAGCAGTTTTATCTTTTACCTTTTACGAACCACCAATTGGAGAAGCCGGCCGAATACCAATCTCTCGTCAAACAATTAATCACACTCAAAATATTTTTCTTCTTAAAGCTCCTGCCAGAAATTACATGGAACAAATATATCAACAAAATGAAGCTACTAAATCTTATCAAAAAGCCAAAGAAGAAGAGGGGTATTGTGCCGAAGCAAAAGCACAAGCACAAAGTAGAACTTCTGGAAAAGGAAGAAATCCCACAACAGAGATTTATTCTTATTGCCTAGATTTAGATGGAGTATTCAGTGGAGGAGAAGATTTTAAAATAGCTTCCAGTGCATATGCATATACAATCTTTCAAACCGGGTCTAGAAATCCCATTGAAGAATGTGTTGTCGAATATGATACCTGTAAAGAAGAGGGTCTTCCTTTTATGTATGAAGCCATTTGTTCAGGAAATAATTCTATTCAGTCTTCATTATTAAATTGCCAAGAGGTTTTTGGCCTAGATTATACTTGTGTTTCTGGAGCTTGTGTCCCCTCAGTATGTGGAGATTCTAAATTTAATCCCACTAATGAAGAGTGTGACGACGGTAACAATGAGGAAGGAGATGGTTGTTCAGCAACTTGTCAATTAGAATATTGTGGAGATAACAATGTTAACAACAACATTCCAGACTATCCAGAAGAACAGTGTGATAATGGCGAGAACAATGGGGTAATTCCCGAACAACAATATGGTGCAGATCAAGAATATTGCACAACAGAATGTATTCTAGAAGAAGTATCTGGTCCTCTTTGTGGAGATGGAATCATCCAAGAAGAAGAACAATGTGACGATGGCAGCCACTGTTCAGATGGAACCTCCTGCACTTCTTCAGAAGAATGTATGAATATTGGCGACTGGAATTGTTTGCCTAGAGATTTTGATGGTTGTTCATTTAATTGTAAATTAGAAGGTTGTGGCGACGGTTTACTTCAAATTGGAGAAGAATGTGACGATCTAAATCAAGAAGACTTTGATGGCTGTTCTTCAGGATGTAAGGTAGAATTCTGCGGAAATAATATCATTGACAGCATTGCTGAAGAATGTGATGATGGCAACAACGTTCCTTTAGATGGCTGTTCTTCAGAATGTTTACTTGAACTTCCCCCACCAGATCTTTATGTTGGAGAAATATTTTCTCCAGTTCATAGCGCTTATTGTATTAACTCTTACCATTTTGAAATTTGTAACGCCGGAGAAGGATTTGTTGAAGAAGAATTCCAAATCAAAGTAGAAGTTAATGGTCAAGAATCCATCTTTGATTATGGGATGCAAGAAGGAATGGAAATTCAACCAGGAGGATGTTTGCATTACTATAATCCCATCAAACTTCACATTCTAAAATTTGGTTTAGACTTAGAATCTACTGATGAAATCCATATAACTCTGGATGTAAATGATGACATCAAAGAACCCAACGAAGCAGACAATGAAAAATTGGGAGAATCCTATTCTGGAGACCAATATATTTATGAAGGGGATATTGAATGTACCACTTGGTGTTATGATTCTGACGATGGAAAATCTTATTTTGATTCTGGAAAATTAACCTATCTCTATGAAGAGGTTGACCACCAAGTAGATGAATGTGATAGTGGAATGTATCCCAATCAGGCCATTCTTACAGAATATTATTGTCTTAATCCTATTTATCAACTAGATAATGGCCTCTTTCCTTATCCTGCACTCTCCAAAAAAGTTGACTGCACTATTCTAGATGCCAAATGCGTAGATGGAGAATGCGTTCCCATTGATGAAAACCACCTCAGTTGCAAAGATCTAGAAGGAAAGCTGGATATTTGGACCTATGGAGAAGTAGATTACACTACTATTGATGGAGAAAATATTATTCTAAAAGACACTTGCCAAGATGAAGAACACATAAAAGAAGTTTATTGTGATTCTGATGAGCTTGCTGATGATTATACTCAAAATTGCGTTTACCAAAATGCTCTTTGTCAGGATGGAAAATGTGTTGAAGTAAACGAAACCAACTGGTGCGAAGATTTAGAGACAGGAGGAGAGTTTTCTCTTGGGGACCCCTACGTTTATGGAATTACCGAGTTTCACAAATTCACTGGAACTGTAGATATCAAAAAAGATAAGTGTTCTTTTGATCGGACCGAAGTTCGCCAATATTATTGCGAATTAGATTTTCCCGAATCTCAATGGTATGATTGCACCAACGATGAGAATGAACATGGGGCCGCATTATGTCACGATGGCATATGTGTCTTACCAGATCCAGATTATTTAAGTTGCGATGAATGGGGAGATGACGGTTTGGATTATTACAATCAAGGAACCGTAGAATCAAATAGTATCCATAATGTAGATGATTGGAATTCAGACGAATGTATTCCTATGACCAATCTTTTAATAGAGTATTACTGTGCAGGAAATGAATTTAAAATGACCCCTCCTTATAATTGTGGTTTAGAAGGAATGGCTTGCAATGAAGGAAAATGTGTTGCTGAAAATCCCAATCTAGTTTCTTGTGAAGAAACAGAATGGGACGAAATAGAATATGTTAATAAATTTGGAGAAGAAAACTGGGAAGGGGATGAGTGTGTAGCAGACGATGACTATGATGATTGGGAAACAGAAAGCAATACATTAAAACATTGGTTCTGCAATGAAAACACTCCAGATTACGAAACCATTGATTGTTCTGCAGAAGGAAAAGTATGTCATTATGGAGAATGCATCACCAACGACCCCGCTCTAATCTCTTGTACAGAAGATTCAGAAAATAATAAAGTAAAATATACTAATGGATATGGCAATAAATACAGTGAAACTGACCAATGCGTAGCAGACGACGATTTTGATGATTGGGAAAAAGAAAGCAACACCCTTCAACATTGGTTCTGCGATGAAAAGGTTCCAGATTATAAAATTACTACTTGCTCAGAAGGAAAATGTGTCTGGGGGGAATGTTTAATTGCTGATCTCGAATTAATTTTCTGCGAATTGGGAGACTTTGGCCAAATTCATTCTGCCGACGAGTATGGCTTAGAAAGTTGGAATTCTCCTCATTGTGTAGAAGATGATGATTATGATGATTGGGAAGAAGAAAGCAACACCCTCAAAAACTACATCTGTGATGGAAATAAACCAGTTAGTTCCATTGTTGATTGTTCTTTAGAAGGAAAGAAATGTTATGATGGAGAATGTTTATTGGAAGATTTTTCTCAAATTGCTTGTGTGGATTCAGAAGAAGATCCTCTCGATCCTTTTGTAAATGGTAATATCTTATACACAAATGAATTTGGCGTCAATTTTTTCTTTGATGATAATTGTGATTATGGGACTATCTTAGAAGAAAGCTACTGTGACGGAAACGAACTCGAGGAAATAGACATTGATTGTGCAGATTTCGGAATGGGATGCAATACTAAAAAAGATATCTGTCAAGAAGCTGATTATGATCTTTATGGTTGCCAAGAAACAGATAATGGAGATTTCCCAGAGATTCCTTCTTTTACCTCCCTAAATGATGAGTATGGCAACGGCGAATGGGCATATGAGTTTTGTGAAACAACAACAAAAGTGATGGAATTTTACTGCGAAGGAATTGATGATGTTGAAGAAGAATTTAATATTTGTGAAGAAGAAAAAGTTTGTAAAGGTCTTTGTAATCAAGAAGGAGAATATCTTGGTGCTGCTTGCGTAGATCCAGAAAATACAGAATATGTTGTTTGTGGAGATTCGGATGAGACTGGATTAAAAGGTTTAGGTATTGAAGAGATAGAAGAAGAAGAACCAGAACCTGTCGAGGAAGAAGAAGCATGCGAATTAAATGAATGCCTCAACCAACAATATGCTGGTGGAGTTATCAGTTGTGGAATTATAAATGATAACTGTGGTGGAACTATTGATTGTGGTAGTTGCCCAGGAACCTCAACTTGTTCAGAGATGGGCATCTGTACATAAAAAAATTAAAATGAAAAACACAGTTATAACTAATCTTTCCAATTCAGAAAAGCTAGCTAAAAAACTTTCTAAAAAACTTTCCATTCCTTATTTCCAAACTAAACTCAATAACTTTCCTGACGGAGAAATCTACTTACAATTCACTAAATCTGTTAAAAATAAACACTTAATCATCTGTCAAACTTTTCAACCCAATCCCAACCAGTCCCTACAACAAATTATTTTCGCCGCTAAAAATGCCAAAGAACTCGGAGTAAAAAAAATAACTCTCGTCGCACCATATCTAGGATTCATGCGCCAAGACAAACGCTTTCACGCTGGAGAAAATATCTCTGCCAATATCATGGCCGAACTTCTATCAAAATATACAGATAAATTAATCACCATTGACCCCCATTTGCACAGAATCAGAAAGATGAATTGGGTTTTCAAAAACAAAGCTGTTGCTTTAACTTCTAATCCAGTAATCGCAGATTACATTCAGAAGAATTTCAAAAACGAAGTAATCATTGGGCCAGATTGGGAATCTTATCAATGGGCACAACGAATCGCTAAAAGAATCTCTGTTATGTCTACAGTTCTAAGAAAAGTTAGATTATCTTCAAGGAAAGTAGAATCAAAAATGGTAAATCCCATCGAAATAAAAAATAAAAATGTTATTATTGTGGATGACATCATTTCCACCGGACACACCATCATGGAAGCTGCCAAGAAAGCAAAAAAACTAAAAGCAAAATCAATAACAGCCATTTGCATCCATGGACTCTTTGTAGAAGGAGCCATCAAAAAGATGAAAGCAAAAGGAGTAAAACAAATTATTTGTACCAACACTATCGAAAAACCACAAAGTAAAATAGATATTACTTCTCTTCTTGCTGAAGAACTCAAGAAATAGCTTCCCATTCTAAGAAAATTATATAAATACTTAAAATTTAATTCTTATATAATATGTACCATATTAAAAAGAGGGTGAACTTAGCCTTAGTTATACTTGTATTCATTACTCTAATTAATTCTGCAACTTCTCTTCCTGAAAATATTCCCCAAGGAGATTTTAATAATTTTGGGGCTGACGGGAAACAGAACCTCGAAAAAATAAAGGACTTTGGTCCCTTAGTGCAGGAACAGGTTCAAGAACAACAATATCCTCAATGTCTTCTTGGATACATGTGCACCGACGCAGATAACGATGGATACTGCAAAGAGAAAACTTGTCTTCCCAGTAAAACCATAAAATTTCCAGAAGAGGAATATTCAACAGGAAACACACTTTGTGTTGATTATGGCGGGTGTGCCTCTGCGAAAAAAACAACCACAATACCAATGAGGAATGAGGATGTTGAAACAGACATAATAGTTTCGTGTGGCTCAACACTTAAACCAACAACATCTTATCCTGCCATAATTTCATACACTGCCATTTGCAAAGATTCTCTGCCAGGAGGAGATTGTGATGACGTCAACGTCCAGATAAACTCCGAAGCAACAGAATCCTGTGACCAGATAGACAATAATTGTAATGGCTTTGTTGACGAAAGTCCTTCTTGTCTTCCAGCTGATTGCTCTACGAATGCAGAATTTACTTATTGTTCCTCAGAGGGAGGAGATAAGTACTGTATCTGGAGCTATAATCCCAAGTACCCAGGTAATCCTAGAAAAGGATGCTGCGCCGAAACTTCATGTGTTGATAGTGAAGGGAATTGTTACAGCCAATATGAAACTTTTGGCACTCAATGGATCTGCGAAAATGGAAACGACTGGGTTGAATGTAAATCAGAAACAACAAATGGCCAACTAGGAGATTACACTTGCGACGGCACCTCCTGGACAGAAACTGGAGAACAATCAGCCAATGGGGAAGGGACCTTGGGAGATGTAACTGGAGATACTTGCGTCACAATTGAAGACATCGCCATTCTTGCAGAAAGTATAGAAAAAAATTATGTTGAGGTATGTACTGCCGAGAATTCAGATGAAAATTTAACCGCTTCTGATGGAGATGTAAATGAAGATGGTTGCGTCACAATTGAAGACATCGCCATTCTTGCAGAAAGTATAGAAAAAAATTATGTTGAAACATGCAACAAACAAAATTAAAAATGAGGTATATAAATGAAAACTCCAAAATCAACAATCTTTTATTTGATTGCTTTCATCCTAATGCTTAGTTTTTCTTCCTTGGCATTAACTGATGAAGTTTCTACGGTCTGGGTAGATGGCCAAATAGGTATAGACCCTTTTACCGCTAATGAAGCTAGCGATTCTTTTACCCTTACTGTAAAAGCACAAATTGCAGACAATGCTAATGCAAAAGCTGTAAAAGCAAAAATAATTTATGACCCGACCAAATTGAATGTAGCAGGTACAAATAGTCTGACGGATGCTACTTGGACGATTGGCACAGGATTTGATGCAAATACGCCAGGAGAAATAATATTTCAAAAAAGTTGTCTATTTGGATGCATATCTGCCAATGGTTTATTTAACATAGCCTCAATAAATTTTAATATTTTGGGAGGAGTAAATGTTGGAGAAACTTTAAGTATAGACTTATCAAATGATTTTGTAAGCG
This sequence comes from Candidatus Woesearchaeota archaeon, assembly GCA_018657845.1. GTDB lineage: Archaea > Nanobdellota > Nanobdellia > Woesearchaeales > GW2011-AR9 > JABHWJ01. Next base: position 24,700 of record JABHWJ010000006.1, read on the forward strand.
ATACGAAGGTTTTAACCGGAGAAATAAACCACATAACCTCTGTTACTGGAACACAAATTACTCGGACGGAATGCATCCCACAATGCGCAGGAAAACAATGCGGACCAGACGGCTGCGGAGGTTCTTGTGGAACTTGCCTTCAAGGACAAAATTGCCAAAACAACCAATGCATTCTTATTCAACAAGGATACACCAAATCCAATCTTAAAACAGATGTCAGCATCTGCATAGATCAAAACAACAAACTTTTTCCAATGATCTCTTGTATCGCCGGAAAATTAAAACTGTTCTTCAATAAATAAATGAACTATTATCAACCTAATAAAAAACCAGTACCAGTAAAACAACATTACTATACTCATCAACCCAAAAGTAAACCCCCTCAAGATAAAAAACCATTAATCATTGGAGTTATTACTGTTGGAGCAATTCTTCTAATTTCTTTATTCTTCATTTTTCAAACAGGCCCCACAGCAGGACAAGCTTTTTACACTTTAGAAACAGCACAAACTGGATTCGCAGGCTTAGTCCTCGACAACTCGGACCAAGTGCAATTAGGAAAACCTTTCACTCTTCCTGTAAAAGCCAATCTTGGTGGAGAATCCACTGCCATAAACTTCCAAATGAATTACCCACCTACTTGGACCTGCTCCATAACTAGTAAACTCGACTGGGGAAATGACTTTTATATTCATGAGTGCAATAATGGTCAAATCACTTTTGAACATGCTACCTTGGATTACACCAAAGCTGCTTCTGGCCATACAGACATCGCCGAAATAACATTCACCCCAGATAGTGAAGGGGAATTCAACATCCAATTCACAGAATTTCAAGCCCTTAAACTGGGATTGGGAGATACAGTCTTAATCTCCCTAGAAGATGAAACCCTTTCTCCCCCCCCCATAACCGTAAATCCGTCCCAACCATTAGTTCAAGGAATCTCAATCGAAGGAGGAGGATTCAAAGCTACTGACTTAACTCCTCAAGTAACTAACTTAGGCACCAAAGATTTCACTACTGAAGTTGAAGCTCTTGTCGATATCCAAACAGATGTTTTCATCATTACTCAAATCTTTGAGAAAGATGGACAAAACGGAGATAAAATTCTTACTTTCAAAAGAGAAATTATTGAAGGAGGAATGCAAGTAGGACAAACTTATATTTCTACAGTAACTTATGATCTCCCGGTCTTACCAGTCACCAAAAAAGTTTTCGTTTATGATTTTGATAAACAATATATCCTTAATCAAAACGGAGAAACCCTTACTACAATTCACAGCCAATAATGAAAAAAACAATTTTTATCCTCATTACTTTGCTCCTAGTTCCGTTAGCATTTGCTCTTGAAGCTACAACTAATGAAGAAACTTATTCTCTTGGAGATAAAGTAGAAATCACTGTAACTGGATGTAATTCCTTGTCTTTCTTAGAACTCTACAACAACGAAGGAAAATTAATCTTCGTTGATCTTGGTTTAGGAGATTACATTTCCATTTACAACAGCGAATCAACTAATAGTCTTGGCCAACACACCCTCAAATTAACTTGCAACAACCTCATTCAAGAATCTAATTTTAATATCAACTTCCCTCTTCAAATCTTAGCCAGTAAAAACAGAATCAATCCCGGAAATAAAATTGACCTCCTCGTTTCTGGTTGTCCTGGATTCTCAGCATTAGAAATAACTAATCATCTTAGCGAACCAGTTCTCTTCTCTCAAGGAATCTCTCTTTGGGGAACAACTTATAATTCTGAGTCCGCAGCGGAAAAAGGAAACTACATTTCTAAAGTTACCTGTGGATCAAACTTCGCTCTTCAAGAATTTTGTGTTGGAGATAAAACTCTTTGTCCAGAAGAAGAATCTCAACCAATTACTCCTACTGGCGCCGCAACATTTGAAGTTCCTCCAGGACAAACCCCTTCGTGCGGAAACAACGATTGTGAATATTATGAAACCATCCTTACCTGTCCTAATGATTGTCAATGCCCACCAGAAGTCCTTGATTCTTGCATTATCCAGTACAACGCTGAAGGAAAACCAATTAATGATCAGGACAGTGACGGCTTAACTAATGATTATGAAACTTATTTAGAACAAAAAGCAATTGAAAAAGAAGCAACAAATTTGTTCTCCCCAGAAAACCCAGATACTGATGGAGACGAAGTCCCAGATGGAAATGATTTCTGTCCCGGAACTGATACTCAAGATGGAACCTTCACCTTATCCACTGGCTACATTTCCTTAAACGGTTGTTACTCTGGAGACATCTCTCATTTAGAAGGATCCCAAAGTATTACTGGACCAGATGGTTGCTTTGATAATACAGATTACACTAAACTTGTAACTTCCTACAAATATTGGGAAAGTATCGGCCTATCAGCATGTCAAACAAAGTTAAAATAGATAACCAAAACAGATAAAAAAAGACAACTTTAATAAATCCAGATTTATTTATTAATAAATTAACTAATTAAAAAGAGAAGATGGAAAAAAGAGGAGATCAAAAGAATAATCAACAACCGCTTAAAGTAATAGATCATTCTCCTAAAAATTATCACAAACCTTTAATCATTTCTTTAGTTACTGTAATTATAATTATTATTCTTGCTTTCCTCGCTCTTCTTTCTTCACAACAATTTGTTGGAGAAGCGTTTAAAGTAGTAATTCCCTTAGAAACTGCAGCATCCAAACAAATAGCCCTTGATCCAATAACTGCAGAAGCGGATGCTGGAGATCCTTTTACGGTAACAGTTAAAGCCCATCTTGAAGGAGATGGACCAACTAAAAAGAATCTCCAAAAATTCCTTAATTATGAAGTAACTTTATCTTACAACACCTTTTTAACTTATAATTCTGGACAAAATCTTCTTCCTGGATTTTCTGGGTCATGCATAGATGATAATGGAGTAATCACTTGCAGCTTCCTTACCGACGACCCCAATAAAGCTTACAAATCTCAATCAACCCCTTTACTCAAATTATCATTTACAACTAAAGATGCTGGCGCAGTAGATTCCAGCGATGCAACCATTTCCATAAATTCTTTTAATGTCCAATATGATGGCTCCTATGGTCTCAGTGTATTTGACCCAGCCCTCTTTGGTTCCTCTACAATAACTATTGCTTGTACCAAACAAAATTTCTATCAAGACAAGGATGGCGACACTTTTTTTGGAACTCCCACAAACATTTGCGTACATAAGGCTCAACCAGGAATCGATTCCGCTGTAAAAGATGATTGTAATGACCAAGATCCATTCCATTGGGTAACTAAAGATTATTACAAAGATGATGATCAAGATACTTTCTATACTATCGCACAAAGTAACGTTTGTGCACCTTCAGACCCCGCATACTTGGAAGGAAAAGAAGATCAGGATTGTAATGACAACAATCTTTTAATCAATCCCACTGCAGAAGAGGTTTGTGATGGCGTAGATAATAATTGTAACCAACAAACTGATGAAAATCCCAACAATGACATTTGTGATCAAGGTTGGAAATGTGGAACCTGTAACCCTCAAGCAGGACACACTTGTTCTGATGAAGATAACCTAGGAACAAAACAATGTTATGCCGAATGTGCAGAACAATGTACCAAAGGAGGAGACCAAGAATGTGGTTTCCATTATGTTTGTGATAATCATGTCCTTCTAGAATGTAATAAAGAAGGAAACGAAATTCTTGACGGAGAAGGAAGATGCGATTCTCTTTACAAAGATGAAGGAAAAGTTTGCAATTACGAAACCGGAAAATGTGTTCTTCCAGATGAAGTCTGTGGCCCAGGTTCTAATGAATGTACAGAATTACTCCAAGAATCCTCTCCAAGTTGTGGAGATGGTATCTCCCAAGATTATGAAAACTGTATGACTTGTGAAACTGACGTCGGCGCTTGTGAAGGAGGAGATGTAGCAGATCCTGCTGATGATTCAGATCCTAATTTAGATACTGATAACGACGGCATCCCAGATACAATCGATCCAGATAATGATAACGACGGCATCCCAGATTCAGAAGAAATTTGTTTAGATGGTCAAGGAAACAATATTTGTGATCAAGACGGCGACGGCATCCCTGATTATAGTGAATTAGACTCTGACGGCGACGGCATCAATGATAATATGGATTACTGTCCCGGAACTGATACTCAAGATGGAACTTTTGTCTTCCCCACTTACATTAACTTAAATGGTTGTTACATCGGTGATTTCGCTCACTTAGTCGGACAATTAAGCACTCCTGGACCAGATGGTTGTTTTGACAACATAGATTATATGCTCTTAGTAACTCCATACAAATTCTGGGATGATGTAGGACTTCCAAGTTGTCCATCTAAACTAGAATAAACTCTTAAATAAAATGCCTACTAAAAAAATATTATTCTTTTTTTTCCTAATTCTTCTCATCCCCCTAGTTTCAGCAGAATTAACTCCCTTAAACAAAGACAATCTCCAAGAAAAAAACGCTGGAATTAATCCTCTTCTTGGAGATGTAGGTCTCGGTAAACAATTCTCCATTGAAGTTATTGCTTACCCCGAACTAGATAATCTCAAAAAGGAACTACAAAAATTTACTAATTACCGTCTCCAAATTTCTTTTAATCCAGAACATCTCCAACATATCGATTCTCAGAACCTTGTCCCCGGAAATTGGGTTCCCCAAGATAACATCAACAACAATGATCTTAACAATCCTTCTAAAAGTGGAGATATAACTTTTGCCATGGAAGGTTCTTCTTTAGAAGATATTTTTAAATCAAAACCAACCTCTTTAGCTAAGTTCACTTTCTTAACCAAAGATGATCTCATCCCCCCACAACAAACAGTAATCTCTATTCAAGATCTCACCATTATCACCACAGAAGTCCCAATAGTAAATACCCTTTTCACTTCTACTACTCTAACCGTCACTGAAGATGATCCTGGATTTGATTACGGAGACATTCCTCCTTACACTCCCCCTCCAGAATACTTTCCAGTCGGTGGACAATCTTGCACTCCAGAATGGGATTGCTCTTCTTGGGATTTCTGTAATAAAGACAAGATTCAAGCTAGAACTTGTTTAGACAAGAATAAATGTCAACCTCAAAAAACAGAAACTCAATCTTGTACAGAATGTCAAGAATCATGGATTTGCTCCCTTTGGAGCGATTGCACAGACGATAAACAATATCGTAATTGTTTTGATGAACATCATTGTACCTCAGAAAAAGTAAAACCAGATTTAGATAAGAAATGTTTAACCCTCGACCCTAAACCAGATCCAACTAAAATAGATCCTAACCTTCCTATCCCCACTCAACCAGTAAAACAACAACCAGCCATCTTCATTTTCTTTAAAGATTTCTGGGTTTACATCCTAGCAATATTAATTATCATTGCAGTAATTATCATCGCAACGTACTTCTTCAAAAAACCCCATCCTACTAGCGACTCTCCTCAATTAAAGAATTATATTAAAACAGAATTACAAAATAAACACACAGAAACGGCAATCGTCGAGAGATTAAGAGAAACCTCTTGGAAGGAACAAGAAATCCAGCAGGCTCTTCAACAAGCCAAACAAGAATCTCAACAACCTCCCCGTAAACAATAGTTTCTTCCATCTATAAATTTATAAATTTCTACTAATACTTAGAAACAATGGAACCACAACCACACTCAAAGATTCTAACTATTATGTTTATTGACCTAGTAGGATACACTTCTAAGATTCAACAGTCTACCCGACAACAATTAAACGATCTCCAAGATAACTTTGACAATCTCACCCATCCTATTTTCAAAAAACATTCCGGAAATATCATAAAAAAAATTGGTGATGCATTTCTTATCACTTTTCATTCTCCCACCGACGCCCTTCTCTGCGCAATCGACCTCCAAAAAGAATTCCAAGAACACAACAAAAATAATCAAAATCCTCTTCACATTCGTGTCGCTCTTCACGCGGGAGAAGTTCTCCTAAAAGATAAGGATGTTTATGGAGATTCAGTCAACATCACTTCCCGAGTAGAATCCATTACTCCTCCAGATCAAATTTACTTCACCGAATCCGTTCAACAACACATGAACAAAAACGAAATCCCCCATTTAGATTTAGGCCATACTTATCTAAAAGGAATCGAACAACCAGTCAGAATCTTCAAAGTAAAATCAAAACACGACCAAAATAAAAAAATAATCTCCAAGATCATGGAATACATTCTTTTAACCATCGCCGTCGCAGTAATTATTTTAGTATTCTATTTCATCCTCAACAAATATAATTTATTAGAAAAATTATTTCTAAACTAAAATAATTCTCAAAACACCAAATCAGAATGTTTCATAAAAAAAGTAATTTTATCATTCCTCTCTAATTGTTTAATTTGATATTCAATCTTAGCAGCCTCACTTTTATCAGCAACCGAGATCGCATGCAAGATCTGTTTAAATCTTTTCGCCCGAACATATTTACTTCCCTTACCTTCTTTATGGGCCAACATCCGTTTCTCCAAATCATTAGTGATCCCAGTATACAAAGAATCGTCACGACATTCTAAAATATAAACAAACCAGGAATCAACCATAAAGAAAATAAAAATCGAAAGTTTATATTTCTTTCTTAATTGGGGTCTTGTCCAGAATAATATCTTTTGTATACTGGCGCCCTGACGAAGTCGAGGCGCATTTTTGTGATATTTTGAACAAAAATCTACGCGCCGTGCCCTAGTATACAAATATTTTCCATTTTGGACAGATTACTTCTCAAAGTACAAAATACAAAATAACTGGCAGTATTAAACAACCCATCAAATGATTCTTCCCTATCTTCCACGAAGAAGCCACCAATCCCACTGCAGTTGCCGTAATCAAAACCAGCAATCCAATAAACCCATCAAAATAAAACGTCAACAAAGTAATAAATCCCAAAATTCCAAAAATAAGGTAATTATAATTAACTTTTACAATTAATCTAGAAAAAACTTTTGATAGTTCAATTGCCAACAACGCCGCTCCCCCTCCGACAATTAAAGCCACTCCTAAAAACAAAATCATTTCTTTAAAACCAACCCCACCTAATAATTTATTTACTGTCAATATCGCTCCATTCCGAGCTTTATTCAATACAAAAGCAGTAGCAATTGAAATTAACATATTCGCAGTGTTAATTCCCCCAACTAAAGATAAAAATCCTTCATCACCCACATCACCAACAATATTCGTCGCTACAATCGCCGCCTGCGACGAACCAAAGCCCGGCAAAAACGCCGCAATAAATCCAACCCCCGTCGCCGCAGATACTGATTTCATAATATTCTTCTTAGAAATTGTCAACGGCTTACTCAAATCTTGTTTTGGAATTTTAGACTTTTGCATCAAACTAACTAATAAAATAGAAAACCCAAACAACCCACTAAGTAAAGGAAACAACGGCTGCTTCAATCCATGAATATTAAATACAATCAATCCTAAACATCCCGCCACCATAAACAACACTAAACTCTTCAACCTTTTTCCTTTATCTTTCCCAATCATAAATATCATGATTACTGCCAAGATATATCCAATCACCCCTTTAACAAGAGGATAAATCCATTCCATTCCTATAATAAACAAAGGAAACAATAACATTGCTAATATTAAACAACCTAAAGAACCAATCACAGTATAAACAACTGCATTGTGTCCTTCTCCTTTATGCAACAACCTATGTCCAGGAAGAACATTCAGTTCCTGTCCCGCATCTGGCGCCCCCAAATAAATACTTGGCAGAGAATCTAAAAAAGTATGCGTCAAAGCCAAACTAATAATAAAAACACCTAATGCAATCGGAGAAACCCATCCTAACAAAACCCCAGATAAACTCAATACTAATAAAGAAATTAAATTCACATGAATCCCGGGGATTAAGCCGGTTACAATTCCAGCCCCCATCCCAAACACCAATGCCAAAATAATTTCTAAGAACATCTTCTTTTCAAGAAAAAACTCCTTAATAAGAATTCATTTACTCCAATAATACTACCACAACCTTTATATTTCTCAAACTTCTACCAAAAAACATGTCTAAATTCAAGTGTGGGTTAGAAATTCATGTTTACATAGATGTTTCCAAAACTAACCAGAAGCTTTTCTGTTGTTGCGAAGTAAATTCAAAAGCTAAACCCAATACTAATATCTGTCCAGTTTGCACGGCCCAACCAGGTTCCAAACCAGCACTTCCCAATAAAGAAGCAGTTGAAAAAGTTATCAAAACTGCCTTAATGTTTGGTTGCAAAATTAATAAAGAACTTGTCTGGCAAAGAAAACATTATTCCTGGCCAGACCTTCCCACTGGTTATCAAAAAACCATGTCTGGAAGTTATGCTGTTCCCGTCGGAGAAAAAGGATCTTTCTTAGGAATTGGCATCACCGAAGTTCACTTAGAAGAAGACCCTGCCAGATGGGACCCAGTCTCAGGTTCCGTGGACTACAACCGAAGCGGATATTCTTTAATTGAAATCGTAACTGATCCTGATTTCCGTGACGTAGAAAAAGTTAGAGAATGGCTCAAAGCCCTAATTAAAACCCTCACTTATGTAAAAGCAGTCAATAAAAATATGGGTGTAAAATGCGACGTTAATGTTAGCATTCCTCCAAAATATGGAAGAACAGAAATAAAAAATGTCAATTCTTTCAAAAGTATCGTTCGGGCAATTGAATATGAAATTTCTCGTCAACAAAAAGAAGTTTCTAAAGGAAAAAGAATCGAACAACAAACTAGGGCCTGGGATGATAAAGAAGGAACTACCAAATTCATGCGTAGTAAAGAACAAGCTCTTGATTATCGTTTCATTCCCGATCCCGATCTTCCAATAGTAGAAATTAAAACTTCTTTCCTTTCCGAAATAAAAAAGTCTCTTCCCGAATCTCCAGATATCAAAGCAAAAAAAATAACCAAACAAGGAGTTTCTAAAGATACTGCCGAAATCTTGGCTGGAGATCTTCATGTAATTAATTTCCTCGACAAACATAAATCTCTAGATGTAGTCTGGCTCTCCAACTGGCTCAGGAAAGAACTTCTCCGCGTCCTTAACCTAGAAGGAAAAGACTTTGAAGAAATTAACTTTAAAGAAAAAAATCTTTTAGAACTTATTACTTTATGGAAAAACAAAGACATCTCTCCAGAGATTGGTCGCTCTTTATTAGAAGAACTAGCTAAGAAAGATTTCTCTCCAAAACAAAAAGTAGAAAAAGAAAATCTTCAATCAATTAAAGGAGAATCCGAATTAGAAACATTTGCTCAACAAGCAATCAAAGAAGGAAAGAAAGCGGTCGAAGATTACAAAAAAGGTTCAGAAAAAGCTCTCAATTCATTAGTTGGCTTAGTTATGAAAAAAACTAAAGGAAAAGCTAGCCCGTCTAAAGTCAAAGAAATCCTCAAAATCCTCCTTAAATAACAGTTACATTTATATATTAAAATTAATTCTTTTATATCTATTATGATGTTTAAAAAGAGGATTGGATTATTTTTAATTATCTCTATATTTACTTTGTCATTATTCGCCGTTTTTGGAATAGCTAAAGACTGTGG
>JABHWJ010000007.1 GCA_018657845.1 Candidatus Woesearchaeota archaeon
AATGCAGGATTAGATCCCATTGATGCATTAACTAAATTGAGAGCAGAGCATGATCAGGGAAGGAAATGGTCAGGGTTAAATGTATTCACTGGAGAGATGATGGATGCTTGGGCAATGGGGGTTATTGAACCATTAAAGATTAAGACTCAAGCTTTATCATCTGCTGCAGAAGTAGCTGAGATGATTTTAAGAATTGATGATGTTGTTCTTGGTGGGGGGAGTAAAGGACCTTCGATGCCACCTGGAGGAATGCCACCAGGAATGGGAGGAATGATGTAGAATGTCAGATAAAATATTAGTTCCAAGAAAGGAATTTTTGAAAGGAGAAGAATTTTATGAAACTAGGATGTGTGATGCTTTAGAATCTATGAGGTTAGAAGGTTATCAACAAATATTCATGCCCCAATTAGTTGATACTAAAATTGAAGCCCCAAAAGATGCTAGAATCTGGCAGAAAGAATATGTTTCTCCAAGTGTGGCTGTAACTGGAAGAACTAAACGGGGAAATCCAGTGGTTATTTATGCACATGTACCCAATCATCTTTCTAATCCTGTTAACTTAATGGAGGCCATAAATAGAGAAAAACCAGATCCTTCTTGTGCAACGATACCTATGGATGAATTTTATAGACTTTTGGAATTAGAAGATGATAAGGATGTTTTTGTGGTTGATTTTAAAAAACTTAAAAAATCATTTGTTTCTGTTCTTTCATTAGATGAATTTATTGACAACCCTCAGACCATTCCTTTTTTGGGTGGAGAAGCAAGAGCAGAAGCATATATGAAAAAACACAAAGAATTTTTTGGAGACGAGATTCGAATCTCTCATGTAACAGACTATGAGTTTATTGAAGACCAACCTTCTGGACGTTTATTATATCTTGGCCTCTCCTCTCCAGGTATTACTCTTTGTGGTAATTATGCTATTAATTTTCCTGGTCGATTTATAGGAGTAAAGAAACAATTATCTGAAGGAATAGAGCAACGGATTAAATAATTAGAAACTTTTTTAACTATTCTTCTTTTTTTCTTCTTTAAATGAGATGGACAAATCTAATTGCGTTGTTTAGGATAGCAATATTACCTGTAATGATTTGGTTAATTTATTATGAAACCAAGATTTCTTACATCTGGGCGATATTCTTATTTTTTATGGCCTTAGGAAGCGATTTCTTACAAGGATATTTGATGATAGGTGGAGAGAAAAAAGTAGGAAGTTTCTTCGATCCTTTTGCTGATAAGATTTTGATCATGGGAGTATTATTTGTATTTTTCTTAAGAGGTTCTTTTTCATTATGGTTATGGGTGTTATTTATTTTAAGAGATGTAATCATAATGATATTTAGGTGGTTGGCTTCGGTGGAAGATATTCAGGTGTTGAGTAAGTGGCACCATAAAATAATGACTAATGCAGAATTAGGAATAGTATTTGGATTATTAATGCAAGGTTTCTTTTTTTACAAAGGAAATCTAGAAGGAAATTTACTGAGGTTTACTAATTCGTTTATTTCTTTGGTAACAACTTTGGCAGTGTTGTTAGCAGTAGTTTATACTACTTATTTCATTGTTACTTATTTGGAAGGGGTTTCAAAGAGAAGAAAATTGGGTAAGGCCGTGAAGAAAGAAAAATTAATCGTTTTAGTTAACAAGAAAGCTAGAGGGTATAAAACTGAGTATCGAAGAAAATTATTAAGAACTTTTGCAAAGAGAAGGAATGCTCCGATTTGTTTGTTGCCTAGCAACAGGAAGAATATGTTTGATGGTTGTTCAGAGAAAATAAAAGATTCTAAACAAATTATTATTGCCGGGGGAGACGGTAGTTTTGAAAGCGCATTGAATAAAAAGGAATTTTATAAAAAGAGTTTAGGTTTTTTTCCATTAGGGGCGGGGAATGCATTCTATTCTTACTTTTATAAAGGTAAACGATTTGAGTACTTGCGTTCAAGATTTGGTTTTAGAGAAACAGAATTAGATGTTTTAGAAGTGGAATGGGAAAAAGGAAAAGTACAAACCACTTTTTTAACTTTAGGAATTGATGCAGAAGTAATGAAGATGGGCAAGGAAGACCGAACAAAGAATGGGTTTTGGGATTATATCAAAGCAAGTTGGAAAACTTTAGTTCATGGAAGATCTAAGTATAATTTAAAATGCCAGGTAGATGATGAATGTTATCATCTGAATAATTGTCCAAATTTTAATATCGCAAAAATTCCTTATTATGGTTTTGCAGTGCGTTCTTTAGTGGGAGAAGTAGGTCAGAGTGATGGGAAGGTTTATGGTTTGGCTGTTGTGAATACCCATGATAAGTTCTCAAGCAAAGGAGCAAGGTTTTGGGGGTTGGTGTTAGCAGCCCTGAATATTGATAAGAGTCCTTTGTTATCTTTGAAAGGGAAAGAGTTTTTTGTGGAAAGTGATGATTATTTTCCTTTGCAAGTAGGAGGAGATTATTTGGGAGAGAGCAAATGGGTCAAGGTAAGAGTGGGTAGGAAGCAGAAGGTTCTTGTTATATGATCTAGTAATTATATAATTATTGTTCAGTGGTGAATTTCCGAAAGGTTTAAATAAGAGTTGGGTTTCTAGAAAGTTATGAAATCAAAAAGTGATTGTATTCATTGTCAGTAATTCTTTAGTTTTGAATAGTTTTAACTTTGTTAAGGGAAAAGTTTTTAATGGAAATATAGTTTCTAGATTCAATAATGGCGATCGTCGTATAATGGTTATTATTCCGGACTGTGGATCCGGGGACGGGGGTTCAATTCCCCCCGATTGCCCTTCTTTTCATCATCATTAATTCTGACTTTAGTTTTTCTAGAGTCAATTCTATTTTCAAAATAAATAATGTGCCATCTGGGCCATAAACAGGGAGATAAAAAATGAAAATAACTGAAAATGATTTGGAGAACTCACAACGGTTTGTGGGAGAAGGATTGGGTGCACCCGAAGTAAGGATTAAGAGTACTCTAGAGGCTAAGGCACAAGAAAGTGCTGATTGTATTCACTGTTTTAGTTGAACAACTGGAGAGAAAGAGATATTTAGACAGTTTGGAATTAACAGAAGAACAAGAAAAGATTTTATTGAATGTGGATGGAATTATTATTGAAGATTATGGGGAAGGGGGAAGAGTTTATGCTTTGAGTGGTTATTACAAGTAAATTATATAAATCAAGAAAAAATAAGGAGAATAATGAAAATGAAATTACAAACTGCAAAGGGAGTTCAGGATGTCCCCCCAGAAGAGAAGATTGTTAAGAATAAAGTAGTTAGTGCCCTACAAGAAACTTTTGAATCTTATGGGTTTGCTCCCCTGGAGACGCCCTTATTGGAGAGATATGAAACTTTGGCTTCTAAGTTTGCGGCAGGAGAGGCTTCTGATGCATTAAAAGAAACGTTTAAGTTAACTGATCAAGGAAAAAGAAATTTGGGATTAAGGTTTGATCTTACGGTCCCATTAGCTAGATTTGTAGCGATGAATCCAACCATGAAGATGCCGTTTAAGAGGTATGAGTTAGGGCCAGTATTTAGAGATGGACCAATTAGGGCAGGAAGAGTAAGACAGTTCTGGCAATGTGATGTAGATACTATTGGAAGTAAGTCTATGTTGGCAGAAGCGGAGATTTTAGCTTTAGTACAAAAAGCATTTAGGAAATTAAATTTGGATGTAGTTGTTAAAGTTAACAATCGAAAATTATTGAATGGGATTTTGAATCAAGTGAGAATTAAAAATAAAGAAGAAGCAATTATTGCCATAGATAAATTAGATAAAATTGGGATGGAAGGGGTTGCAGAAGAATTAATAGAGAAAGGATTTGAGGAAGAGAAAATTAATCGTTTATTTGAATTAATTAGGCCTGGAGTTTCTTTGGAAGGATTAAAACAAAAAATTAATAATGAAGAAGGATTGGAAGGGTTGAGAAAATTGAAAGAATTGTTTGGTTATCTTAAATCAATGGATGTAGATGTAGTAGAATTTGATGTTTCTTTGGCTCGAGGATTGGCTTATTATACTGGAACTGTATTTGAAGCATTTTTGAAGAACGGAAAAATAAAATCTTCTCTTGCTGGTGGAGGAAGATGGGATGATATGGTTGGTAATTTTATGGGTGGAGGAAGAGGAGTTCCTGCAGTTGGAATTGCGTTTGGAATTGTACCAATAATGGAAACCTTGAAAGATAAAGAAAAATTAGTGGAAAGGACTCCAGCTAAAGCTTATGTGGTGCCAATTAAAACAGTTCCTGATTCCTTGAAGATAGTGCAACAACTTAGGGAAAATGGAATAAATGTTGATTTTGATTTAAATGGAAGGGGAGTGAGTAAGAATCTTCAATATGCCAACTCCTTAGGAATTCCATATGTAATTATTATTGGTGAAACTGAGTTGAAAGTGAATAAGGTTTTGTTAAGAGACATGAGGTCTGGAGACCAAGAATTGTTAACTTTGAGTCAAGTTGTAAAAAAGTTGAAATTGGTTAACTAAAATGAATAATGAACAGAAACTTAAATTAGTTGGTTTTTTAGTAATCTTTATTGTGGTAGTAAATTTGATTTTGTTTGTTTTTACAATAATAAATTGGACTGTTTTTTTGGTTGTGTTGGGGGCAGGGTATGCTTTCAATAAATGGGGCTTACCTAAATTAAAGGAGGGGATGAAGTGAGTTTTCATAATACAAATCTTTTTAACTTCTAACCTTTTTGTTTTGACTATGGTAATTAAACTTAATTTATTTTATCGGACTTTTGTTGAGGATTATGTTGTTAATAAAAGGGGAAGAGATGTTTATGAACCAAAAGAGTGCGAAGTTTTTCCCGAATTTAGTGATGCTTTAGGATATTTATTGAGAAATTATGGTGGAAAGAAATGTCAATTAACAATTGATGAACAATGTAGAGAAGATCATGGGGAAGGTTTAGAAAGAAGACTTAAAAGAACAAAAATTCAGCTTCGGTGAGTTTACTCTTCATGCCAAGTGGTTATAATTGGTTTTTCTAAAACGATTACAGTATGTTCTGCTTGAGAAATCATTCCTCTGGCCTGGTCGAATAAAGGAGGGTGATGGACAATACAATCTTTAGCAGATAGTTGTCTTAGGGCGAAATTAGTTTTAGGAGTGGTGAATTTTTTTTCCAGCCACCGTTTAGCAAAAGGTAGGCCTTTGTAGGTACGGATTTCTTTGAGGATGTTTCGAGTAATGGGATCTCTAATTCCTTGTTCATTTAATAATGTGAAAACAGTTGCAGGGGAAGATTCTTGAACTATTCCTGCCCCAGTAGAAGCGAACGGTTCGATAGCAATTACATCTCCTTCTTTTAAGATACGTTCATTGTTGTTGTTGAAGTTTGGAATTGATGGAGACGTGTGAATGTTGTAATGGCCGAGACCATGGCCAGAAAGATTTTTTACTGGAGAAAACCCATAAGAAGTAATTGTTTCATGGATAACTTTACCAATTTCTCCAAGAGCAACACCTGGCCTAATCATTTTTAAGGCATTGTTTAATGCTTCTCTGCTAGCTTTGACCAAATCTTCATGCTTTCCAGAGAGATCTATGGTTAAGGCATTATCAGCGATGTAACCATCAATGTGGGCACCCACATCTAATTTGATGACTTGATCTTTTAGGATAGTGGCGTCATTAAGATCTGAACAAGAATGGGCAGCGAATTCGTTTAAAGAGATTTGAGCGGGAAAAGCTAGTTGTCCTCCCAATTGGTGGATTTTCTCTTCTATTTTGTCGAGAATCTCAATTACTTTGGCTCCTGGTTCGATTAATGATTTTCCATAATGTAGGGCTTCTGCTGCAATCTTTCCTGCCTGAATGTGTTTTTGAATAGTTTCTTGATCCATAATTTATTGAATAATTTGTTTGTTTTAAATGTTTTGTCATAAGATTTATAAATAACTACTGTTCAGGAGATAAAATGGAAAACTCAATTGATTACCAACTTGAAACAATGACTCAGAAATATGAAAGTCCAGATATTTATGATAACGTCATCTCTCATCGTGGAACTATTGGTTATCATGCTTTATCTTTTGCTGTAAAAGCTTCTCAACTAGGTGATGAATCTTTATTGGGAAAAGCATTAGATTTAGTCAGGGATTATACTTCCTTGAATGGAATGATAATGCCTAACAATTTACCTGCAGAATTGTATGTTGATTTGACTTTTAAGGATTTCAAAAAAAGAACAGAGAATCTTAGAGAAAGAGAACGAGTAGAAAAATGGGAAACTTTGGGAACCGTAAAAAGAACAAATAATTTCAAATTAACTCATTTTTAACTTTTTTTTATTATTAAAAATATTCTTTTAATTTATTTAATGTGTCTTCAGGATTCTTAACAGTGATAAAATCAACGATCTTGGTAGCGGGATAATCATTACCTCCTGGATGGGTTTTGTCTCCAAAGAAAAGAATTTGGTTAAGGGGGATGTTGTAATGTTGAGCAAATTTCTTAATGCCCCAAGCTTTGTCCAATCCTTTTCTAGTTACATCTATTGAAGTAGTTCCTGCGTAAGTAATTTCATATTTATTTTCATCAAGAATTGTTTTAAGAAATTTTATCCATTCTTTTCTTTTGGTAGCGTCGGGATCATATATTTTTTTGAAATTTGTTGGGGCATTTCTACCAATGGCTGAAAGAGTTATTTGGGTACCTCTGTTTTGAATTTGGTCTTCTTTAGTAGTTAATGTTTTGATATGATATTTTGTAACTAATTCTTCAAATGCATCTATGGCTTCTTTTTTTTCTCTAGGGGTTAGATAATAGCTGTATTCTTCTTTGAATAAATTATTTTTTGCATCTAAACAGATAGTTCCAGTAGTGGGCAATAAGAAATGAGGTTCAGTTAATTTAGCAGAGATCATTTCTTTGAGGTAATGGGGTTCGGTTCCGCTAATAAATGCCCAAGTGTAACCTTTTGTAATCATAGAAGAAATTTGTTTGGCCATTTCTGGAGTGATTTGTTGACAAGTTTCACAAATAGTTTCATCTACATCAGCAATGATGATCTTCTTTTGAGAAACATCCATTAAGAAAAGGATATTTTTGTTTTTTTAAAGAGTTGTGGAAGATTGTTAAGGCAGAGAGTTAATTTGACCAAAATCTTTATAAATGGGTTGGATTTCGAAGTTATTGGACGGCCATAGGGGCGTGGTTCACCTGTTCCCATTTCGAACACAGAAGTTAAGCGCGTCTCCGTACAGGAGTGTACTGTATTTTATACGGGAAATCCAGTAAGCTGTCCACCTTTCTTTTAATATTATGGGGTTAACAAAGTGAAATGTTCACAATGTGGGGTTTGTTGCAAATTATTTGTAATAAATCTTAACGAAAAGGAATATAATTCTGGCAAGTATAAATTGGTATTTGATGGGTTTGAATTCGTTAGTGATTTTGAAGAAGCAGAATTGATTGGAGCAAATCTCATTATGCAAAAAGAGGATGGAGAAACTTGTATTTATCTCATAGAAGGCAAATGTTCAATTCATGATGATCGACCACAAGCCTGTCGTGATTTCTTTTGCGACTCTAAAGAAGAATGGTGTCGGGGAATGATTAGGAAGATAGAGAGATATAAGAATCTTTCTGACCGAACATAGGTGTGGGTTCTTTTTTGCAGGTAACTTGGGTTCTTTAAGGTTATACTTCCATAACCCTTTTAAAGCGATTTCTCTGTTTTTGTTATAAAAGAGCTTAGAGAGGTGCATTAAAATTAAAGCGATAATTTTAGCCGCGGGTTATGCCACTAGGTTATATCCGCTTACGGAAAATCAACCAAAACCACTGTTGAATGTGGGAGACAAACCTATTGTGGAGCATATTGTTGATAAGGTGCAACGAATTGAAGAAGTTGATGAAATTTTAATTGTAACCAATCATCGATTTTTTCCCATGTTTAATTCTTGGTTGAAAGATTATAATTCTGAGAAAAAAGTAAGAATCCTTAATGATGGGACAATAAATAATGGTGATCGACTAGGTGCAGTGGGAGATTTGCATTTTGTGATAAAAGAAGAAGAGATTAATGATGATGTTCTGTTGATTGCGGGAGATAATCTATTTGGTTTTAAATTAAGGGATTTCCATACTTCTTTTGTTGAAAAAGGATCTACTATGGTAGCGTTCCATGACCTTAAGGAAACGGAAAAAGTAGCTAACAAGTTTGGTGTAGGGATTTTAGGTGAAGGGAGTAAAGTTTTGGAATTTGAGGAAAAACCAGCAGAACCTAGAAGTACCTTAGCAGCTACGTGTTGTTATATTTTTACTAGTCAAGACGTGAAAAAAGTTTCTGAGTATATGGCCAATGGAGAGAAGTGGGATAATCCTGGAGATTTAGCTAACTGGTTAGTCAAGCAAAGTGAAGTGCATGGATTTGTTTTTGATGAGCATTGGTTTGACATCGGAAGTTTTGAAGGTCTGGAAGAAGCAGGTAAGTTTTACGAGGGAAGGGAATGAGGATTAGTATTTTTGGTACTGGTTATGTGGGGTTAGTTACGGGAGCTTGTTTGGCTAATTTAGGACATGAGATTTTGTGTGTAGACATTGATTCAAAGAAGATTAATTCTTTAATTGTTGGAGAGATTCCTTTTTATGAGCCTGGGCTGAAGGAGCTGGTAGCGAAGAATAAAGAGAAAGGAAGATTGAAATTTTCAGTTGATGTTGAAGAAGGAGTTTCTTTTGGAGAAGTTATCTTTAATTGTGTGGGGACGCCTAGTGAGAAAAATGGTTCTGCAGATTTGAAGTATGTGTTGGGGGTGGCTGAATCTGTGGGGAAGTTTTCTAAAGGGCATAAATTGTTGATAAACAAAAGTACCGTTCCTCCAGGGACTGCTAAGAAATGTTGGAATAAAATTTTAGAAACCAATCCTGTTTCGGAAGTTGAGGTTGTTTCTAATCCAGAATTCCTTAAAGAAGGGAGCGCAGTTTATGATTTTACTCACCCAGATAAAATTGTAGTTGGAGCTAAAAGTGGTCGGGCGTATGGGTTGTTGAGAAAAGTTTATGCTGGTAGGGTGAGGACATATATTCCTTTTTTAGAAACAGATTGGGAAACTGCAGAGATGATAAAATATGCTAATAATTCTTTTTTGGCTACTAAGATTTGTTTTGTTAATGAGATAGCTAATATTTGTGATGGGGCTGGGGCTGATGTAAAATTAGTCACTCAAGCAATGGGGTTAGATTATCGGATCAGTCCAAAGTTTTTGAATCCGGGAATAGGATATGGGGGAAGTTGTTTTCCAAAAGATGTTAGGGCATTGATTAATTCTGCAGAGGAAAAGGGTTATTGTGCTCAATTGTTGAAAGAGGTTGATCAGTTGAATAATAGGCAGAAGGAGATTTTTGTTGCCCCTATTTTAGATAAGTTGAGGGCTGTTGGAGGGAATACGGTTACCTTATGGGGTTTGAGTTTCAAACCAAGAACAGATGACATTAGGGAAGCTACATCTTTGAGGTTGATAAAGAAGTTAATTGGGGAAGGAATTACAGTTAAGGTGTATGATCCAATTGCAATGGAGAATGTTAGAGAAGAATTTGGTGATTCAGTGAGTTACTGTAAAGGGATTGACGATTCTGTGGAAGGTAGTGACGTTATTGTGTTAGTAACAGAGTGGGATGAATTTAGAAATGTTAATTTTTTAGAATTAGGTGAGAAGATGAGGAATAAAATTTTGTTTGATGGAAGAAACATTTATGAACCAGAGCTAGTGAGGGAAGAAGGATTTGAATATTTTGGAGTAGGAAGAAAATGAAAATATTAGTTACAGGCGGGGCAGGGTTCATTGGGAGTCATGTAGTTCAAGCTTTGTTAAACAGGGGAGATGAAGTGGTTGTAGTCGATAACATTAATGATTATTATGATGTGCAATTGAAGAAAGATAGGTTGAAGATGATTCTACAAGAAGTTACATTTTATGAATTAGATATTGCTGATTTGGAAGGGATGCGGAAAGTTTTTTTTGATAATAAAATTGACCAGGTTTGTCATCTGGCGGCACAAGCAGGGGTTCGTTATTCTTTGGAAAATCCATTTGCTTACGAGAAAGCAAATAATGTGGGGACTTTGAATATTCTTGAGTTAATGAAAGAATTTGGAGTTAAGGATTTGGTTTATGCTTCTTCCAGTTCAGTTTATGGAGGTAATAAGAAGACTCCATTTTCGGTAGAAGATAATGTTGATCGGCCAGTTTCTTTGTATGCAGCGACAAAAAAATATAATGAATTAATTGCTCATGTTTATCACCATTTGTATGGGTTGAATTGTTTGGGGTTAAGATTTTTTACTGTTTATGGTCCTTTGGGAAGACCCGATATGGCTTTGTTTAAATTCACTAAAGCTATTTTGGAAGATAAACCCATTGATGTTTATAATTTTGGAAATATGAAAAGAGATTTTACTTTTATTACGGATATTGTTGATGGAGTGGTTAGGTCATTGGATCGGGTTTCTGAGGTAAAGTATTCTGTGTTGAATTTAGGAAATTCTAACACGGTGCAATTGAATCGGTTTATTGAGATTATTGAAAAAGAGTTGGGGAAGAAAGCGGAGAGAAATTTGATGCCTTTACAACCAGGAGATGTTCCAGAAACTTTTGCAGACATTGAAAAGACTAAAGAAGTTTTAAGTTGGGAACCTAAAGTTGGGATTGAAGAAGGGATTAAGAAATTTATTGATTGGTATAAGGGTTATTACAGTAAAAATTATTATGGTTAAAACTATTGCTATAGTGGGATTAGGATATGTGGGGTTGCCATTAGCGCTAGTGTTAAGTAAAAGTTTTAAGGTAATTGGTTTTGATGTGAATGAGAAAAGAATTTTAGATTTATCTCAAGGAGTCGATGATTCTGGAGAGGTTTCTATTGAAGAGTTGGCTGGGAATACAATTGAGTTTACTTCTGATGCTAAATGGTTAAGGGATGCAGAAGTAGTTATTGTGTGTGTTCCAACACCAATTGACAAAAATAAAAAACCAGATTTAAGTTATTTGGAATCGGCATCTAGGTTAGTTGGTGAGAATTTATCTTCTGGAAGTGTAGTGGTTTATGAGAGTACTGTTTATCCTGGAGTTACAGAAGAAGTTTGTGTTCCAATTTTGGAGAAAAGTTCTGGGTTGAAGTATAAGGAAGAGTTTAAAGTAGGTTATAGTCCAGAGAGAATGAATCCAGGAGATAAGGAACATACTGTCGATAAGATAGTGAAGATTGTTTCAGCTACTGATGAAGAAAGTTTGGATTTAGTGGAAGGAGTTTATAATAAAGTTACTACAACTCATAGAGCTCCGACGATTAAGGTAGCAGAAGCAGCTAAGGTCATTGAGAATATTCAAAGAGATATTAATATTGCGTTGATGAATGAACTGGCAGTTGTTTTTGATAAAATGGGTGTGGAAATTAAAGATGTTTTAGAAGCTGCTTATACTAAATGGAATTTTCATAAGTATAAACCAGGGTTAGTTGGTGGACATTGTATTGGAGTAGATCCTTATTATTTGACTCATAAGGCAGTAGAATTAGGTTATCACCCTGAAATGATTTTGGCAGGCCGGAGAATAAATGACCAGATGCATAAGCATGTAGTTGATTTAGTAATTAGGGGTCTTAACGAGGGAGGAAAGGTGTTGAAGGAGAGCAATGTTTTGTTAATGGGATTGAGTTTTAAAGAAGATGTTAAGGATTGTAGGAATTCTAAAGCTAAAGAAGTCATTGAAGAATTGAGTTCTTATGGGATTAAAGTAGCGGGATGCGATCCTTTATTGGGCGAGGAGATGGTGCGGGAAGTTTTTGGTGTTGAATATAGAGGAGTTCGGGAATTGGAAGATATCGATTGTTTGGTAATGATTTCTCCTCATAAAATATTTAAAGAACTGGACTTAAAGGAAATGAAGAGGAAGATGGGCGTAAGTCCAGTAATTATTGATTTGAAAAATTTCTGGGATCGGGAAGAAGTTAAAGGATTGGGGTTTGAGTATAAATCGTTATGATGAAATCTTTTGTTATTAGGGTTGGGGGAGAAGCTGGAAAAGGAATAGCTTCAGCTGCAGATATTTTGGCTGGTGTTTTTCTTCGTTTAGGATATAATGTTTTTTCTAGTAAAGATTATGCTTCGCAGATTAAAGGAGGACATAATTACCACACTTTGAGGATTAGTGGAGGGGATGTTGGTGCAGATGTTTCTAAAGTAGGTGTATTGTTAGCTTTTGATGAGAGTTCTTTGAAGAGACATCTTGCGGTCGTTAAGGAGAATGGTTTAATTATTACTGATGTCGAGATAGATTTTGGTGAAATTCGAAAAGTTAGGGTTAAGGAAATTGAAGAAAAATTAAGTCAGAAGAATTTGGACAATGCTTTATTTTTGGGAATTGCGGTTAAAAGTTTAGGGATTGAATTTACTATTTTGAAAGAAGTTTTAGAAAATTATTTTTCTAGGAAGTTGGAGTTAAAAGAAATTTTAATTAAGGCTGCCGAAGAGAGTTATAATAATTGTGAAGAGTGGATGAATTTGGAGAAATTAGATGGAAGTAATAAAGAGTTTCTTAATGGAAATGAAGCTTTAGTTAAAGGAGCGTTGGATGCAGGGTTAGGGTTTCATGTGCAATATCCAATGACTCCAGTTTCAGGAATGTTACACTTATTAGCTAAGGAAGCTGTTGATAATTCTGAGTTAATTGTAGTGCAACCTGAAGATGAGATTGCAGCTATTAATATGGTGTTGGGAGCTTCATTTGCAGGGAAGAGAGCGATGACTGCTACTTCGGGAGGAGGTTTTGCCTTGATGGTGGAATCTTTGGGATTGGCAGGGATGGCAGAAATTCCTTTAGTTGTTGTTGAGGGTCAGAGACCGGGTCCGGCAACAGGATTGCCGACGAAAACAGAACAAGGAGATTTGAAGTTTGTGTTGAATTCAGGTGGAGGAGATTTTCCATTAGTGGTGTTGGCCCCAGGAGATGTCGATGAGTGTTATGTTGAGATCAGAAGGGCGTTTTATTTGGCAGAGAAGTATTTCTTGCCAGTTGTTGTTTTAGTTGATAAACAAATTACAGAGAGTTCTAAGACTGTTGATTTTTCTAAAGAGAGTTTTGATTTTGATGGGGTTGTTAAGATAGTTGAAGATGTTGATTTAAATGAAGAAGGGTTGTTTAAACGTTATGCTGTTGAAAGTCGTACGATTCCAGGAGTGGAGAATGGAATGTATACTTGTGCAGGTGACGAACATGATGAAGTAGGTTGTATTACTGAAGATAAAGAGATTAGGATTCGGATGATGGATCGTCGGATGGGGAAGTTGAGGAAAGTTTCTGAGGAGTTGGTTAGAGAAGAAATTTTTGGTGATAATGAAGGATTGTTAGTTGTTGGTTGGGGAAGTACTAAGGGGGCGATTAAGGAGGCTGTGTCGCGGTTGCAGGGTGAAGGTTGTAAGATCGGTTTTTTACAGATAAAAAATATGGCCCCATTTTTGAGTTTGCATATCGAAGAGATTATTGGAAAATTTAGTAAAGTTGTTTTAATTGAAAATAATTATTCTGGTCAGTTAGGAGATGTGATCAGAGAGAAGACTGGCGTTTCTATTAATGATAGGTTGTTGAAGTATGATGGAAGTAATTTTACTGTTGATGAGATTTATGATTATTTAAGAGGAAAGACAAATGGTTGAGTTGCAAGATTATAATTCTTTAGAGAAACCGAACTGGTGTCCTGGTTGTGGAGACTTTGCCATACTTGGTGGGGTGAAGAAGGCTTTAGTTGAACTTGGTGTGGAGAGTAAAGATGCAGTTTTAGTTTCTGGAGTGGGATGTTTTGCTAAACTTCCTTATTGGGTTAAGGCCTATGGATTTGTAGGATTGCATGGAAGATCCTTACCAGTTGCTCAAGGAGTAAAGTTAGCAAATTCTAAATTGAAAGTATTGGCGTTTGGTGGTGATGGAGATGGTTACGGGGAAGGAGGAAACCATTTCATCCATGCTTGTCGTAGGGGCGTAGATGTGACTTATATTGTACATAATAATTCTGTGTTTGGTTTAACGACTGGACAGTATTCTCCGACTGCAGAGCAGGGGCGTAG
>JABHWJ010000008.1 GCA_018657845.1 Candidatus Woesearchaeota archaeon
GATTGGAACTATTCTTTCTAAAGAATTATGTCCGGAGGGAGAAACTCCGGCCCCCGGAGATGTGGGCTTATGGTGGAATACGTGTGCAATTGATGGTTCTAAATACCACACTGGAACATGTAATCCTCCTTGTGCAGATAATGACGAAGACACTTATGGTGCTCCTGGAACAAATCTTGCTTTATGTACTGGTTCCACTGAATTAGCAGATTGTGATGATGCTGAAAAAGATATAAATCTGGATGCAGAAGAAATTTGTGACAACAAAGATAACAATTGCGATGACCAAATAGACGAAACTTTCAATTTACAATTAGATAATAGTAATTGTGGCTCTTGCGGAAACGTTTGTGCAGCAGAAGAATTTTGTAGTTCTGGAACATGCAACCCTGCAACTTTAATCTCATACTATTCCTTTGACACAAATAATGCCGATGATCAAGTTAGTAATAACGATGGAATTGTTAATGGTGCAACTTGGACCAAAAATGGAAAAATGGGTGGCGCTTTTGATTTTAATGGCATTGATAATTATATTGATTTAAATCCCCATTTTGATGATGCAAATATGGTCTCTGTTTGGTTTAAAACAGATTCTGTGGGATCAAACAAACGGATTGTAGCCAATGGACAAGGAGATCTGAAATGGACTTTACAAATTTCTTTAGGAAAATTAATGATAAGTAAAGATGTTACTGGGGCAGAAACTTTATTCACCACAACATCCGACGAATTTAATGATAATACTTGGCATCACGTGATTGCAGATATAAATAACTTGAAAATATGGGCAGATGGGGAGTCAATGCCCGGAACCAAAAGTCAATCCACTCTTTCTGTTAGAGGAAATGCTGGCATTGGAGCAAGGTTTGATATTTTCTTTTTCAAAGGTTTAATAGACGAAGTAAAAATCTGGAAAGGTGTATTGACAGAGGATAAAATCTGTGAAGAAGCTGGAAAGAACTGGGTAAATAAAGAATGTATCACTCCTCCAGACCTAGATAACGACGGAGTCGCAGACGAATTAGAACCAGAAGCTTGTAAAGGTGTGGGAACTGAAGGCAATGTCATGTCCAATGGTTGCCTTAAAGGAGACATGTCTGCAAAAGGATGCGTTAACTCCCAAGACGTCGCCCAATTCCTTGCCGCTTACGCCAAAAATTATGACGTTGCCGGAACATGCCAAAATCAAGATTATTCCGACCTAGACGGAGATTTTAGCGGAGACCAATGCGTAAATTCTCAAGACGTCGCTCAATTCCTTGCCGCTTACGCCAAAAATTATGATTATGCTGGTACCTGCCAGGAGGCCAATTAAAATGAAAAAAAGAATTCAGAAAACATCAAGGAAAACAACTTCTAAACGAAGGAAATTAAAAACTCCTATTCCTTCTCGAAACTCCCACCGAGGAGCAGTTTCTGATGCCCAGAAACCACTTATTATTGCCGCCATCTCTATTGGGGCATTAGTGTTAATTTCATTATTAGTTTACTTTGGTTCTCAATTTGTTGGCCAAGCATTTTACGTCCCAGATTCTGTAGGCAGTGCTGGAATTTCTACTGAATTCCTAGTCAACGGCTTACCAACTACCAAATTAAGTCCTGGAGACATTGCAACATTTACTGTCAAGGCCAATATTGGTGATGGTAAAACTAAAGTAATTGATTTTAAGTTTAACTATCCTGAAGCTTTGACCCCAATTAATAACCCAATTGGAAATACTCTGCCGGAAAATCTTGTTAGTGTAAAAAGTAACTTTGACGTCGAGACTTGGACCCCTCTACCTACAATGGGAGGCATAAAAATAGCTGAGAAAACAGTGGAGTATTCATATAAAACTGAGGCTATCCCTATCGACGACTTCGTGCCGAAATACCCTTCTAAAGAAATAGAAATTGCAAAAATAACTTTTAAAGTAGAGGGAAATGTTGGAGATGAACTCCCAATCACATTTACTAAATTTAATACATGGGACCTCGGTGGACAGAATAATTTAGTCACCACGGATCTAACTGTTTCTGCTATCATAACTCTTGTTGCCCCCATTGTTTGTACAAATGAGGAAACCAAATCATGCAATACTGATTTACCAGGAGTTTGCTCTGAAGGAACCCAAACCTGTTCAGATAATGACTGGGGAGTTTGTATTATTCCAGATGTTTGTATAGGGGACGAGGAAAAACCACAAATAGAGATAATTGTCACTCCTTCTTCTTGTATTAGTGCAAAGGCAGAATTAATCTGTACAGATAATGTCGGATGCAGTAGCATGAAATATGGAGAATCCTCTCCTTCAGAAGAGTGTACGCCATCCATGGATTATGTGGCTCCAGTAAGTTTTGATACCGATGAGTGGATTTGTTATAAGGCAGTTGATTATGTAGATAATTCCATTGAAAGTCAACAAAAACTTATAATCCCTTTGGAAGGGTTTTGTATTACTAATGAAAACTGTGGTGATTTTGGTAATGCCTGTGCAGATGGAGAATCATGTAAGGCAGGAGAATGTATTAAAACAGACTGCGTCACTAATTGTGAAGGAAAAGTTTGTGGAGATGACGGTTGTGGAGGAACGTGTGGAGAATGTACCGGAGAAGAAGGTTGTACTGAAGGAACCTGTACTAAATTCTGTGAAATTACTTTAGAAGAACCCACCAAATTCGCCGGTCTAGGTCCAGAAACAATCTGTGATGAACGAGCTAAATCTATGGGACAATCAGTGGACCCATCTATACAAACAAACCAAAATGCTCTTTGTTATGGAATTTACAAAGGAATTCCTTTAGTAAAATATGCTGGAGATATCCGTTTCTTAAAAACCAAAACCAACGATGCAGGAAGTCTTATTGCCACAAAATGGGCAAATGTAGATTGTCCAGCATCTAAAGGTAGCGGAGGATGGGAAACTGTACCTCCAGATCTGATCTCAGCAAAAACTTGTATTGATGAAGCCAAAGGAAATCTATTAGAAACTGGAATAAGTCCTTATTACTTAGATGCGTGCCCAGGAGATCTAGCTCTTTGTAATCTCCAAGAAGCACCTGCAACTATGGTTGGCAAAACATCAGAAGACAGTATCTGTGCTAAAAGAATTTTAGAAAAATACCCAGATACAGTTCTTAGCGCCAAGTTCTCTGGAAAGGAATGCTTAGGAATATACTTAGGCGTTCCAATATTAACTATTCCAGCACCCATGTCAGATTATCTTAGTTACATTAAGTTTTTCCCCCTGGGAGTTCAAGCCACCCAGGCATGGGAAAAACTATGTCCAGCCTTGCCAGACGATAGTAATAATTGGGGGACCATTGGAGACTCCAAGTACCCAAGAAACTATGCTACTGCCCAGGCATGTTTAGACATTGGAGCAAACACTAACGCTTTCTATGAAGAAAGTTGTGTCCCTGAAATTCCAGAAGAAGAAATCTGTGACAACAATTTGGATGAAGATGAAGATAATCTAATCGATTGTGCAGACCCCGATTGTGCAGAAGCTGACAACTGTCAACCAGAATGTAAAACCAAAGATGATTGTGGTATCTATTCAACTTGTTCAGAAGGAACTTGTGCCCCTCATGGTTGCACAGGATTAGCAATCGCTAACACAGTGGTTTGTGAAGGAGATGGTATCCAATTAACTAATGGATTCACCATTAAAACTGTTGTCGAAACCTGCACAGAAGAAACCAAATGTGAATATCTTTGTGAAGATGGATACATCAAAGAGGAAAACACTTGTGTCCTAGACATTGGTCAAGAAATCTGTGATGGGAAAGACAACGACGGCGACGGAGAAATTGATGAAGAGAGTGTTTGTAACACAGATGAAAACTGTGGTTCATTCGAAAACACATGCCCTGTCCAGGAATTATGTAACAATGGAGTTTGTACCTTCGAAGGATTGACTGCTACTACTATTGGTGGCTTATCTATCTCTGTTGGCGAAGAAACTTCTTTCAAGACTAAAATAACAAATTCAAAAGATGTAGCTGTGGGACCAATCATCATTTACACCAAGTTGACCGATGAAAGTGGAACTAAAATTATAGGTTCTAAATATGAAATAAAAGAATCTTTAGGGCCAGGGGCAGAATACGCCACCAATCTTCCTCTTTTAGTAGAAGGAACAACTAACGTAAAGAAGTTTGTTTATGCATTAGATAAGTGGATTAATCCCCAAGTGACTCTTAAAGAAAATCTTGAAGAAGAATATGGGGCGGAAGAATGAGTCGGAAAATCTTTCTTTTTTTCCTTTTTTTAGCTTTAATTCCAGCAGCAATATCAATCTCCATAGATACCGATAAACCTGATTATTCTTCTGGAGACTTAGTAACTGCCACCGTAACTGGTTGTGGAGAAGGAAGTATAACTTTTGTTAGATTCATTAATTCTGGAGGAATCCTTGTTGATCTCCATCAAGGAACTATCACTGAAGGAAAATTCTCTGCTACTTATGACACAGATTCCGATCCTTCTGAAGGAACATACAATGTTAAAGCTACTTGTACTGGTTCAGATGAAGAGGTCACTAAAAACTTTTGTGTAGATACTACTTGCACTAAAGCAGACACCCCAGCAGACACAGGAACAACAGGAGGAACAGGCGGCGGAACCTCAAAAAAATATCAATGTAATGACAAGATTGACAATGACAAAGATGGAAAGATAGATTTCCCCAATGATCCTGGATGTACTTCAAAAAATGATAATGAAGAAAAAGATTCATTAGTTTGTAAAGAATCATGGGTTTGCACAGAATGGACTGACTGTAAAAACGAAAAACAAACCAGAACTTGCGCAGATGAAAAGAAGTGTGGAACTACTATAATTAAACCAGGAACATCCATTACTTGTAAAACTGATAAAGTAATTCCTCCACCACAACAAACCAAAAAACCAAGCCTACAGCAACCAGAAGGAGGATTTCCTTGGATTATAACCATCTTAATAGTATCCATAGTAATAATTGCCGGAGCCTTACTATATTTCCTAGTAATTAGAAAACGTCCACCTCATGACACTGTGTATTCTCCAGTAAGAAATTACATGAGAAACGCCCAGAAGGAAGGATATACTAGACAAGAAATAGAACAGAGTCTTCTAAATAAAGGTTGGAAAAAAGAAGTCGTTGATCAACAATTCCAACAAATTTAATTTTTTTTATTATTTCTTTTAAACTTATGTCCACCTTAAACGAAAGTTTTATATATTAGGTAGACATAACTATTTCCATGACTTATACTGAAACACAAAAAAAAGGCAATAATAATTATTATTATCGAGTAAAATCAGTAAAAGAAAAAGGAAAAGTAAAGAAAAAAAGGGTTTATCTCGGCTCCAATCTTGACAAATCAAAACTAAAAACGCTAGAAAAAAAAGCAGACGAAGTTCTAAACGAGTCTCTTAATAAACTATTAACAAAACAAGAATTTAAGAAATTAAATGAAATCAAAAACAAATTCAAAAAAACCCCAAAAGAAACTTTTGAAAATAGGTACGAAGTTTTTGTTTCTCAGTTCACTTATGATTCTAATGCCATAGAAGGGAACACTATTGATTTAAAAGAAACTTCTTATATTTTATTTGAGAACAAAACTCCCCCAGGTAAGGAATTAAGAGAAATTAGTGAAGTTCTCAACCACAAAAAAGCATTTGATCTCATTTTAAATTATAAAAAAGAAATTTCTAAGAATTTTATTTGTGAAATCCAAAAAGAAGTTGTTAAAAATACCTTAAGGAAAGATTTAGAAAAACAGATGGGCAATTATAGAACTGTTCAAGTTTACATTCGTGGAGCAAACTTTATCCCTACCAAAACCAAAGGTGTTCCAATGGAGATGAGAACTTTGATAAGATGGTACAATACTAACAAAGATAAATTACATCCCCTGATCTTAGCAGCTCATTTTCATGTTGCTTTTGAATCGATTCATCCGTTTGTTGATGGAAACGGAAGAACGGGAAGACTTCTACTCAATTTCATTTTACATAAACATGGTTTTCCAATGGTTATCATCCCTAATAAAATAAAATTGAAATATTACCAATGTTTGGAAGAAGGACAACAAAAAGAAAATTTAGGGGCTTTTGTTAGTTTTCTCTATGAATTGATGATAAAAAGCGAACTTTACATTTAATAGAAAAAAGTTTATTTCTTAACTACTTTATTAGCAATAACTTCCTTCTTGCCATTATAATCTTCTACAGTTCCAGTAACTTCAACATAATCTCCTTCTTCTAAAAAAATCTCAGAATCCTTAAACAACACTATTGTTGTCTCTTCAACCTTCTGATTCTCTACTTCTAAGAACATCACTTTTTCAACATCACTCACCCTACTTACAAACCCTTTCACCAGGACCTCATCACCTTCAGGAACCCCTTCAATACTCTCCACCACTCCCAAATCAACTTCAGAAGCGATCAACCACAACCCCAACAAGCCCAACACTGCAACCAACAAAGAAACCTTTTTCAATGTGTTCTCTTCCATTCTCAACCAAAATTGCCTAAGATTTATATACTTTCTCTTCTCTTATCAACATATGACTTCGGAAGAACTTCCAATTTTAAAGGAACAGCTCTATGAAATGGAGCAAAAAATGAGGACTATGTCCTGGGATTATCAACAAGACCAACTTCATCCCTTTAAGAAACAACAGTTTGAACAATTGTTGAAAGACAAGGAAACTCTTATTGAACAAATAACTAACTTAGAAAATGTTGATATTAAGGAATAATCCCAAACCTAATTGATTAGATTTCTCTAGTTTTAACTCTTAAAACAAAAACAAAGAGATAATTATCAACAAAACGCCAAACCCAATACAGATATAAGCAATTTGTTCTCCTAAACTAAGATTTGGAAAATTCTTAAAGAAAACCCCTGCCTTCTTAGGAAAACCCTTAACACTAGACAAGATCTCTTTAAAAAATAAGTTCAATTTTTTATTTAATTCTTTAACATCCATCTTTATTCTTCAGCAGGCTTTTCTTCAACAGGAGCTTCTCCCAACCCAGCTTTTCCCTCTTTTAATACTCTTAAGTTAATTTGGACAATATTACTATCAATTCTCTCTCCACAGACAGTCTTCTTTCTTTTTAATCCTTTCTTTTTATTCTTGTTTCTATCTTTACCAGAAAATCCAACTCCGCCAGAAACCATAATCCTTTTCCTTCTTTCTTTAATACCTTTCCTCATTGGAAATCCAGCTTTATCGCTTCCACCAGTTATCTCAAATTCATAACCTTCTAAACCTAGGCCTTTACCTTCAACTTTTTCTCCAACAACTTTTCTCAATAGAACATCTGCTTCTGGACTCTTAACTTCTTTCTGGAAAGATTTTCCATCCTTAGTCCCTAATACTAATTTAAATTCAGCCATTTTTATTCCTCCCGAGACCAAAGAACCTGTTAGTTCAATCCCAAATAGGGTCATCTCAGCGTTATTTTAATTTAATTATCAATTTCATTTATAAATTATTCGTTTTAAATTCCTAATTCCTCTTTAAGTAATCTTTCAACTACATTACTCATTTTCAAATTGTGATCTTCACAATAAGATCTAAATATTCTCATTAATTCCATATCTATTGTAAATGTAACTCTTTCTTTCTGTTTCGGCCTATCTAATTGTCCAGTTCTATCAAATTCCTCTAAAGCCAATATCAGGTCTTTATTTTTCTCCACAAGTTCATTTATTTTTTTCTCTGGTAACATTGTAAATTAACCTCGCAATTATTAATGGGCTGGTTATGTTATTCTTAGCAATTCTCTTAATAGTCATTAACAATCGCTCTCGATTATAGTCCTTACCATTAATTTCCAAATAGTATATTGCCACTAATAAACATGTTCTTTTATTTCCGTCTCTAAACACATGATCTACTAACAAACTTCTACACAAATAACTCAATTCATAAAGCCAATTTTTTTTAGCTTTCAATATTTCTAAGTTAAAATCTAAACTACTTTCATTAATAAATTCTCCTTTTTCTCCAATTTTTTGATTAAAAGCAATAATGTCCTTCTTACTTAACGTTTTAGAGTACATATGAGTATGAACGAGTAAGTACTTTATAAATTTTTTGTTAAAATATATGATTATTAAACTAACAAAATAAAAACAATCTCAAACTAAAACCTTTTTCTCTCCTGCATACAAACCCATCGCATCAAGTTTCTCAAACTGCTCTTCATTAAGAATCAAATAAGAAAGATCAAACCCTTTTTCCTTAATCTTTTCACAAATCAACTTCACTCTAGCATCATCAACCCCTTCACCAAGCAAAATTACATTCGCTCTATTTTCTTCCAATTTTCCATGTAATAAGATTCTCTTAACTCCATCCATCCCTCCAACATTTTCCACAAAGAAATCCAATAAACTAGGTTCCTTAAACCATCCTTCCAAAAACCTACTCCTTTCATTTCTAACCAATCCATAGAATTTCATCATCCGAATTTCTTTAACTCTAATCAACCCAATGGCAGACAACTCTTGCAAAATCCTAAACACCGTACTTACAGAAACCCCCGACTTTTTAGCAATCTCTCGCAGATACATCTCCCCTTTAGCAAAGTATAAAGTTTTCAGGACCGCAACTTTCTTGTGATCTAACAATCCCCCCAAGACCTCTTTTTCAATCATAACTTTTAACAAACCATAATAATATTTAACTGTTTCGTTTTTGGAACAGTGTTCCAAAAATAAAACAATAACTAAACGTTAAATATAAATACACTAAAAATATTCTCCCTTTATGCAAGATATCCTTGAAATCATTAAAACCAGAAGAACGGTCAAACAATTCTTACCTAAATTTGTCGAATGGGACAAAATCTCTAAGATTTTAGATGCCGCCAGACACGCTCCTAGTTGTGGAAACATTCAAAATTGGAAGTTCGTTGTCGTCTTAGAAACAGACTTAAAACAAAAATTAGCTGAAGCTGCTCTTCAACAATATGAAATAACTAATGCTTTTGCTTTAATCGTCGTTTGTGCCGAAGCTCAAAAAGCAGAACGTTATTATGGGTTAAGAGGAGACCGTCTTTATACTGTTCAAAATTGTGCCGCCGCTATCCAAAATATCCTCTTAGAAGCGCATTCTTTGGGCTTAGGAACAAGATGGATTGGTGCTTTTGAAGAAGAAATGGTCAAAAGAGCTCTAAGCATTCCCGAAGAAGTTCGTCCTCAAGCTATTATTGCCCTGGGATATCCTAAAGAAATACCTGAAAAGCCACCTAAATATCCTTTAGAGACAGTAGTTTACTTCAACAAATGGAGAAATAAAATCAGAGATCCAGCCAAATATATGCGGGACTACGCAGTACTTCTAAAAAGAAAACTTGTCCAAATCAAAGAAGCCATAATCAAGAAATAATTTTTCTCAGTTTCTCCAAAAACGTCTATTTTTCACGTCGTAGAAACAATAAAAAGAGTAAAACTTATATTCTCCAGAATATATATTGGAATTGAAAAAGATTTAAATACCACTTAAGCTTTTCTAAGAACAAGGGTTTGGGTTTTTACGGGCTGGTTACCTGTCTAAAATCATAAGTTTGGTTGTACGTTAATTAATTCTAATTGGTTAAATTAGGTTTTGGTTGGTTTAAGTTTTGGTTTCAACTAATTCTAGATGTAGTAATACATTTCATATTAATAAGCATTTGTATGCTACAGAATATATTCACATTCAACAGTATCCTATACTGTTCAAATAAAAAAACAAATAACCAGAGGTGGTGTAAAATGGATTTTATCGTGGAGAGAGCTTTGGAAGCACCAGAGCAAGAGTTTGAAACCCTTTGCCAAGCAAACATTAAGGTGATTGGCGTAGGGGGAGCTGGTAACAATATGGTTGGCTGGCTATACAAAAAAGGAATTAAGGGAGCAGAAATTATTGCAACTAATACCGATCAACAACACTTGAGTATTACTGGCGCAGACAGAAAATACTTGATTGGAAAAGACTGCACCAGAGGACTAGGTTGTGGCGGATTCCCAAACAAGGGCGCAGAAGCTGCTCAAGAATCAATGATTGCAATCAAAGAATCTTTGAAAGAATCTGACATGGTCTTTGTCTGTGCAGGAATGGGTGGAGGTACTGGAACTGGAGCTGCCCCAGTAGTTGCCCAAGTAGCTAAAGACACAGGATCTATTGTTATTGGAACTGTTACCATGCCTTTCAACATTGAAAGAGCAAGATGCGACAAAGCAGAATTTGGTTTACAACAACTAAGACAAGTTTCTGATACCGTTATTGTAATTGATAACAACAGATTAGTCCAAATTGCTGGAAACTTACCTGTACAACAAGCTTTTGCTGTAGCTAACGAGTTAATTGCAACTATGATTAAAGGTATTGTAGAAACCATTGCTGTACCAAGTTTAGTTAACTTAGATTATGCAGACGTTAAAGCAATCATGACCAATGGTGGAGTAGCTGCTATCGGAGTCGGTTCATCTGACACCAACAACAGAGTTGAAGAAGCAGTTAAAGGAGCTTTATCTAACCCACTTCTAGATATCAACTATGAAGGAGCTACTGGCGCATTAATCCATGTTACTGGAGGACCTGATATGACTCTAGATGAGATTTCCAGAGTAGGAGATTTAGTAACTGAATCTTTAGATGAAGAAGCTAATGTTATCTGGGGAGCTCGGATTGATGACGGCATGAAGGGAAAGATGACTGTAATGACTATCATTACAGGAGTAAATTCACCTTGGATTCTGGGCCAATCTCACGGCAAGAAACCAAGTCCGCAGGCTGAATCCCTTAGTAAAGAGCTTGGGATTGAGCTTATTTAGGGAAAAAGAGGTGTAGGCTGCATGCTTAATTGCATGCAGCATCTTTAACCTAATTTAAATCACAATCAAGGTCTTGCCTTTGTTTTCTTTACACCACCCCTGAAATCTAGGCAAGATTTCTTTTTTTTCTTTCATAAAAAAACCATTACAAGAAAATTTTAAATACGCCAGCCCTTTTCTTCTCATTATGAAATCCGCAAAGAAAGACACCAAAGGAATAACTGTAAAGAAAAGTGATGACTTTAGTGAGTGGTACACTCAAGTAATCCAGAAAGCTGACCTCGCTGATTACTCATCCGTATCTGGATGTATTGTCTACAAACCGGGTTCTTATTCTCTTTGGGAAAAAATCAAAGAAGTAACCGATAAAAAATTCAAACAAATTGGTATCCAAAATGCTTATTTCCCTTTATTCATCCCAGAATCGTTGTTACAGAAAGAAGCAGCCCATATTGCTGGATTTGCTCCAGAGGTAGCTTGGGTCACTCATGCAGGTAACTCTAAATTAAAAGAACGTTTAGCAGTAAGACCTACTTCTGAAACCATTATGTATGACTCTTACAGCAAGTGGATTCGTTCTCATAACGATCTACCTTTAAGGATAAATCAATGGAACAACGTAGTTAGATGGGAATTTAAACATCCTACTCCTTTTCTTAGGGGCAGAGAATTTCTTTGGAATGAAGGCCATACTTGTTTTGCAACAAAAGAAGAAGCCCAACAAGAACGGGAAGAAATAATCAACATTTATGATGATGTTTGTAAAAATCTCTTAGCCATGCCTTCTTTAATTGGAAACAAATCTGAAAAAGAAAAATTTGCGGGAGCAGTTTACACCACATCTATGGAATTCATCATGCCTAATGGTAAAGCTATCCAAGGCCCAGATTTCCATTTTGATGGCCAAAATTTCTCTAAAGCCTTTGATATTAATTTCTTAGACAAAGAAGGTAAGAAAGATTATGTCTGGCAAAATACTTGGGCAATTACAACTAGAATGATTGGCGTCCTTATCGCCCTCCACGGCGATGACAAAGGTTTAGTTCTTCCACCTAGTTTAGCTCCAATTCAAGTAGCAATAGTTCCAATCTTATTTGATAAAACTAAGGATCAAGTACTCAAAGAAGCTCAAAGAATAAAACAATCTCTTGAAAAGAAACACATCAAAGTTCACTTAGATGATCGAGAAAATTATAGTCCTGGTTGGAAATTTAACGAATGGGAAATGAAAGGAATCCCTTTAAGAATTGAAATTGGACCTAAAGATTTAGAAAAGAAGCAAGTCCTCTTAGCTAGAAGAGATACTGGGGAAAAACAAGCTCTTAAGATCTCTTCTCTAACCAAGGAGTTACCTTCAATCTTAGAAAAGATTCAAACCAACCTTTACAATACTGCAGAGAAAGTCCTCAAAAACAGTATTGTGGAAGTAGATAATCTCAAGGAAGCCAAAACCCAACTAAAAAACAAGAAGATTCTTTTCGCTCCTTGGTGTGGTTCAGTAAAATGCGAAGAACAATTCAAAACAGACACTGGTGCCAAGTCTCTTAACTCTCCAGACAAACAACCAAAGTTAAAACCAAACCAAAAATGCTTTATTTGTGAAGAAAAAGCCACCAAATGGTTCTACTTGGGTAAAAGTTATTAATTTTTTTATTAATTTTTTTATTTATTATACTCTTCTTTTCCACTCAATCGTTTCCTAAATAACTTAATCTCTTCTTCTCTAGAAAAACCCAACTCTTCCCACTTTGAATTATAATCTCCACCCATTACATTGGGTCTAACAAAAAACCTACTTACTTTTATCTTGGGCAAGCTATCATTTATTATCTCCGCTAAATGATCTGCCACTGTAACAGGCGTAGG
Source organism: Candidatus Woesearchaeota archaeon (assembly GCA_018657845.1). Lineage (GTDB taxonomy): Archaea > Nanobdellota > Nanobdellia > Woesearchaeales > GW2011-AR9 > JABHWJ01. Next base: position 12,678 of record JABHWJ010000008.1, read on the forward strand.
CCCATATTCTTCTCCATTACCATATATGTGTAATTTATGGCCCTCTTCACAATTTCTCTGGGGAGAACCCCCATTAAAAGTCCAATATTGGTTTTCACCCAAAAGAAAAATCCCTGCAGAAGCTATTTCCTCATCAGTCAACTGAAATTGATTTTTTATCCCCTCAACCTGGTTACCTAAATAAAATCTCACTTCTTTATCCTTAAGCACAACCATATAATTATTTTTAGCCATATAATTTAGATGTTCACAACATCCAGACAAAATAAATTTGAGATCCATTTCATCTAAACAAAACCAAGCTTATTTTAATTATTTGTATGTTTCCACATATATCCTTCAAACTAACCATTAAATTTATATCCTCAAAAATATTCTTTACAATATGGCCTTGCTAAAAGAAGTGATTATCCTAGGTGACACAGAATTTGGAGCAGGAAACTTAACTGATGATTTTATTAGTGACAATACTCTTTCAGAATTAATTAGGGAACTTGCCAAAAGAAAACACCCAGTGGATTTAGTATTTAATGGAGATACCTTTGATTTTCTCAAATGTCCTTACAAAGAAAAAGACCAGTTTATTTACCCTAGACATATCACTGCCGAAATTTCTCTAAACAAACTCAAACTTATTCATACTGCCCATCCTAAGATCTTCAATGCCCTAAAAAAATTCTCCGAGAAGAAGAGAAATCGTCTTTTCTTTAATATTGGCAACCATGATCCCGATCTGGTTTACAAAAGAGTTCAGAGAAGAATAAAAAAGATTCTTGGCAACTCCAAAGAAATTCACTTTCGCCAAACATATCATTATAATGGAATCTATGTTGAACATGGTCAGCAATATGATATTTTAACTAAAATGAATTTCCGCCGCCTTTTCCTAAATTACCAAGGTAAACAAATTCTTAATCTGTCTTTCGTTTCCTTTGGTTTAATCAGTAGGTTTATGCATCTTAAGGAAAAGGATCCCTTCTTAGAAAGAATCTTCCCTCGTTCCCTTCTCCTTTCTCTTCAAAAGAAAACCATTAAGAAAATAACTTTGCATACCGTCTCCTATTTTTTTAAGAGTATTTTTTATTACCCTTTCCGTTATTACTTTGATCCCACCTACAAACTACCCAGAGAATTATTCAGAGAATTTTATCGTAGACTAAGAAAAATTCATTTTGATATTGATAAAATTGTCCACATCTTCAAAATAAAAAGAAGACGTCTTCTTAAGAAAGAAAAAATCTTTGTTCTTGGCCATGTCCACGAAAAATATGTTGAAGACAAAAAAGGCAGAGTTATTATCCATCCAGGTAGTTGGCGAGATGAGTATGACCTTGACCCCGTAGATTTAACCTTAATTCCTCGTCCCAAGCGTTACGTAAAAATTCTAGTTAATGAAGAGGGTACAGATTATCAATTAATAGACATTTTTGTTAAAAGAAGCATCTTCAAATTAAGCCATATTGTTGGAAATGAGTTAGAATGTCTCAAAAAAGCTGCCCAAGAAGAAGGCTACAAACCAATTTATTATTAAATTCAGTTTTTTATCACTTTTCTTAAATTAATAATCTTTAAATACTATGTCTTCCCTCTTCCTATAAATACATCTTGAGGTGCTATCTTATTATGAATCAAATTGCTGAAGACGTGAGTAACCGCTATTCGATAGCTGAAGCAGTAAAAGATACTTCTAACAAACCCCTCGGCGAAAAACCAACAGATAATTTAGAAACTAAGTTAACTCCAGTCTCAAATTCAACAGATTCTCTGGATTCAACAGATTCTTCAGATTCTTCAGATTCAGAAGCCACCTTGGGAAAATCCCAGACCTTAGATTATGCTCTTCTTGAAAAAGAAGCTGAACAAATGATGGCTGAAAATTTCTACAAAGCCCAATCCACTGGATACGCTTCCGATTACCAATCTGAAGCTTCTCCCTTTGCTCAAGAACAACCAGAAACCCAATTTCGTCAATCTGATACTGATAACGAAACCCTCAAAGATGTAGAAGAAGTAGAAGAACATGTCAAGGATTATAATATGGCTGCTTCAACAGGCAATTGGGAAAACATTTCTTTCCGCCAAAGAGAAAAAGTAGCTCTTTGGGCTTCCTTGAATAAAGCTGAACTAAACTTCCGCCACACCATCAATGGATTAACTTCAGAAATTGATTATTCTAAAGTTTACTAAAATTCTATTTTACAAATTTTATACCTAAACATTTTTAAATGAAAACGAGAATTTTACTTAAAAAGAGTTCTTGAAGATGTTTTAGATGGTTTATTGGTGTTTGGAGATAAAAATGACAGATAATAATGTGGCTCACATTAATGGAGATTCACTAGTTTTAGAAGAAGTTGCAAAACAATCACCCCTTTATATTATTGGAGAGGGAGTTTTTAGAAACCAAGAAGAATTAGAAGCATCTAGAGCCGCTCATGGAAAAAAGCCTTATGTTCCACCATTAGCTGATATGGGTTACACTCCAACTGTTTTAAATTATTTCAAGAAACCCATAAATTGTTCTGATAAAGACTTATGGACATTATATTAATTTATTTTTCTTTTTCTTATTTCCATAACTCCAACATTTCTTCTTCAATAAAATGCATCTTTCCTGGAATTATTAAACAGTGTAAAGGTCCGCCAAAATCAAACTTCTTCAACTCTTTCAAACTCCCGGCCTTAACAATAAAATCATCACACCCTAACCGAGCACATCCCACTACCAACATCTCTTCAGAAATCAAACCTTCCTTCTTCTGAGCCTCAATCCCTTCCAGAATCTCTAGGGCAGAATTAACTGCCATAAACTTTTCTTCAAAAGGTTTCAAATCTAATAAAAACAAAGTATGTAATCCCAAAGACAAATTTTCATGATAAACATTATATGGAGTCTCTAATTTAGGATGGTCTTCAATAAAAGGAATTGAAGTCACCTTTCCATATTTATACAACTCTAACCCTACAACTCCAACTGCAGTTAAAACCGAAGCATTATTCACAACTTCAACCTTAACATTATTCTCCTTAGCTAACTTAAACAGTTGCACATGAGTTGTAGCAGAAAATACATCTCCAATAATCAAAAAAGCTACATCTTTCTCTGCAGCCTCAGCAATAATCTTCTCATCTCCTTGTTCACTCATTTCACGATCAGCAATAATAATCTTTTTTCCATAAAACTCTTCTAAATCAGAAACTGAACACTGTAACAAAGAAGTATAACTTTCTAAATAAACGCGATCACATTTCTTCACAATCTCCAATCCTTTCACAGAGATATCTTTCTCATCTGCCAGTCCAATTCCAATTAAATATAAAGTCATTTTTATCTTTCAATCCCCTTATTTTTATAATTCTTTCTTTGTAATAAATAATCAACAGATTTTTTAGTATTTGGCCTAGTCACAAAATCAGTTTCATTAATCTCCAACACATAAGGAATCCCTCTATTTTCAATTAAAGAGATTATCTCACCAAGGTCTTCAATCTCTCCTTCTCCCAAAGTTACCCCTTCTTCAAAGACGGTTTTTTCTGCACTTGAATAAATTCCTCGTCCATCATTTAAATGTACAAGGTCTGTGGGATCTAAAGCAACAACATCATCCATAAGACTAACATCCGCCAATTGACCAATATCTTCTGAAAACAAAATCCCTTCAGAAACTCCCAATCTTACTGAATCATAAATAGTTCGACTATGGCAAATATCTAAACAAATTCCTAACCCTGATTCTTTTATTTGTTCAAAACCCCATAAATGAGTTAAGTACAATGGATTTCTTAACTGATTTAATCGCTCACCCCTATATGTTCGACTATCTTCATCAGGAAGATCTCCAAATTCAGGAACTGGAGTTGTCTCAACTTTAATCTCAACCCCTTTGGCATTACCATATTTTGCCACTTCTTTTAGGGAGGGAACTACAATTTTGTAGAATCTCTCTTGCCATTCTTCTTTACTTAATCTTAAAAATTCTTCTTGGGTAACCAAAGAACCTAAATGAAAGGTTAATTTTTTTCCTGTATCAAAAGGAATCTTCGCTGTATAATCAATTCCTTCTTTTATATGAGCCAATCCAAACTCAGGTTCATTAAGTAGATCCAACTCTTCACAAGGAGTACACCCCAACATGGTCACGAAGGACCAATCTTGAATAATTGAACCAAATCTCTCCAATTTAGAATAATGTTCTCTGCTATTCTCCAATCCTTTTCTCCCTCCTAAAATCACTAACATTAATCCTGGAGAGTAACCTTCTTTCACAAGTGGTTCTTGTAACCAAATTGCAACTTCATTCTGACAATTATCTCCTGGGGCCGTAGGTATATAGATCTGTTTCATCATTTTACCATCAACTCTTTCACCATATAAACCCCTTCTAATTCATATCCCAATTTCTGATAATATCCACGAACACCAATCCCCGAAATAATCACAATTTTATTTTTACCCTGTTCTTTAGCAATCTCTTCTGCTTTTTGTAATAACTTCTTTCCCCAACCTTTGTGTTGCACACTTCCTTCTTCTCCCAATGCAGTTGCGGCCCCATAAACATGCAATTCTCGAATTAAAACACTTTCTCCAGTAATTTCTTCTCGCAAACTTTCAGCAGGAAATCGCATCCGTAAAAAACCAACTAGTAAATCATTCTTAATGTCCTCCACGGATATAAAGAATTCTTTCCCACTAGAAGCAGAATATTCATTCACTTTAATCACAACAGAATCCCAATTGATTTCTTGTCCTTTCGGTTCTCGACATCTGATACATCTACAATTAATATCATAATTCTGATGAATATATTGTCTAAGATTTGTCATCTCTACCCCAGCAGCAATCTGATATGTAGGAATGTCTCTCTGCACTCGCATCACTCGACAATATTCTGGAATAGATTTCTTAAATTCTGCAATCAAAGCAGCAGCTTCTTTTGCATCAAGAGGTTTAAAGTTTCCAGCAACAAATTCATCATACAACTTTGTTCCTTTGGTAACCATGCAAGGATATAATTTAATCATATCAGGACAATAATCAGAATCTTCAAAAAGCAATTTCATTCCAGCTAAATCTTTTTCTCGATCTGTTCCAGGCAAACCAGGCATATAATGACCCGCAACTTTGAAACCAAGATCTTTCAGAATGCGAATAGAATCTTTTGTTTGTTGTGTATTGTGCCCTCTTTGAATTTTTTCTAAAATGTCATCATAAACTGATTGTATCCCCAACTCTACTCTTGTACAACCCAATCTTAACATTTCATTACCTTCTTTCAACATCCCATAATCTGGACGAGTCTCAATACATAAAGCAGTACATTTGATTAAAGAAGTTTCATTTCTTTTTTGTTCTGATTCTAAATTTGTTTCTTTTTTCAAAGATAAAATTTTCTCATGTAATCGAGCAGCCCTTTCTTTATTACCAAAATCTTCCGTAGGCAATTCAAAGAAATCTTTAAACGCTAAAAAATCAAATTCTCCATTCTTAAAAAACAATTCAGAAAAATCATTCATCGCCTGAAAAGCATCTCTTACAAACTCTTCTTGATAATCCTCTGGAAATGAAGGAAAAGTTCCTCCCATTAAAATCAATTCAACTTTCTCACAATTATGCCCCAACAAAATATACTGTTCTAATCTATTAAACACTTGCAAATAAGAATTATACTTATTACGAATTCCCCTCATCGTAGCAGGTTCCTTGCCAGTATATGATTGAGGAATATCTCCAAATTCTGATTCTACTCCTCCCGGACACATCGTACATTTCCCATGTGGACAAGGGAATGGTTTAGTCATTATCGCAATAGGAGCAACCCCAGAGATTGTTCTGGTAGGTTTAGTTAACAATTTATTTTTCAAAACCCCTAAATCCCCAACACCACAACGCAACAAAATATCAATATTCGTAGGGATCTTCTTTAATCCATACTTTAAAGATAAATCTCTTTTTAGCTTAGCCAACTGTCTAGGCAAATACTCTTTCTTCTTCATTTCTGAAATTATCTCTAAGTAAAAATCCATCTTTATTCTCATTACATTCGTGTTTTATTAAGGTTTCCTCTCAATTTAACTATTTCAAAGTAGTAATAGATAGAAACATTTATAAATGACCACAATAAAAGTTAATTTATTAAAACAAACTAAAGGTGAAATAAAATGACAAACGAATTTACTCTTAAAAATTTAAAATTAGTTGATCTAGCTCGAGATGCTCCCGCATTGAAATTTGATGATCCAGAAGATTATGCCCATATGTTAAAAAGA
>JABHWJ010000009.1 GCA_018657845.1 Candidatus Woesearchaeota archaeon
AAATGATACAACAAAACAAACTTAGTTATTTACAATTAATCAATAAGTTTTCAGATTGTGAATGGATAGTCCCTTCAGTTTACAGACAATTAACAGAAGAAGGAAAGAAAATTGTTGATGCTTATGAGGGAGATTTGAGTTCTAAATTGGAGAGAAATCTAAGAGTTGTACAATTTGGACGTCTTTTAAATCCAGAGATGAGCTCAATGGATGCATTTGTTTATGAGTTGGGAGATGTTCTCTGGCACGGCGTTGAAGGATTAAAAGATGATTTGAAGGCTCTTAATAAACCCGAAATTAACTCAGCATTTACTTATCTTGCGGCAATTGATGTTGTTCATAAGGGGATAGAAGCTGGTTTGTTAGAACTTAATCCAAAAGGTTCTCCTAATGATGCTTGTTATTTGAAGTATTTAGGAAATTAATATTTATTCAAACTGAGTTGGCCTTTTCTTTTTCCTTTTGGGATTTCTTTTATTTCTTCTCCCAGTTGTTTCTTTATGTCTACTGCAATGGTGGGGCCGAGAATTTGGCTTAATGAAGTTATATCTACTTTCTTGAGATCTCCGAGATCTTTGAGATTATTATTAACGAGTTTTCTAGATCTGATTCTTCCAATTCCTTTTAGTTTTAATAATGGGAGGAGATCTTCTTTAACTCCGTTTTTAATTCTGATTCTAAGTTTGCTTATTTCTCTGATTAATAGACGGTCTAAGTTAGTTAATTTTGCTAATTCATGAGAGGCATAAAGAAGCCAGTTAGCAATTTCCATCTTTACTCTGATTTCTCCTGGGCGAACATCAAATTCTTCTAAGAGGAAATCTTCTTCTTTTTCATTGATCCATGCTTCAAAGAAAAGAGTGGTTTTGATAGAGTTAATGAAATCGTCATATTCATAGTCGAAGGCACTGGGCTCTTCTTGTAAAAGAAGATCATAATTCTCAACTAATGATTCTTGGATTTTGTCTTGTTCTTTCACCTTAACTCTAAGTTTGGGGTACATTTCTAGTGAGTTAGAGATCATCTGAAGTATGGAGAAGGGTTTCTTTTCTATAGTGAAGTTTTTTAGGCAATCAAGAAGATGTCTTGCAGTAAGAGGATCTAGATATAATTCAGATACTCTTTTTCCAATAAGAGTGGAGCGAATGGATCCTTGAGGTGGTTGGTTAATTTTGTTAGCTGGAGTAAAATCAGATGGAGTGGTTGTTTTTTCGGAAAGAGTTATGAAACCCCATTCTTCTAGAAGGGCAGTGATTTTTTCCATGATGGCTTCTAATTTAAAAGTGTCTTTGAATTGGTGGGCCCAAAAAGTTTGGGAGAAAAAATTCTTCATGCTTTCATAATCTTTGATTATTCCTGCAGAGATTAAAGAGAGGAGATACATTCGGAGAGCTGGTTCTGCTGCTAACTTTGAGTAGATCTCTTCTGGTTCCCCAAGAATATAACGTTCATGAATCTGTTCTTTTTCAGCTTCAGTTTTAGCAATAGCAATTGCCTCTCCAAAAGATTCGTACTCTGGACGTCCTGCTCTTCCGGCCATTTGATAATATTCTAAAACTGGGATCCAATCCATTCCTCGTCTTCCAGAATAACGTTTGAGAGACTTGAGAATAACTCTAAACGCAGGTAGGGAGAGGCCTGCTGCTAAGGTCGGAGTGGCACAGATAATTTTAATAGTTCCTTTTTTGAATTCTTCTTCAATGAGATCTTTTTGTTGAGAAGTGAGGCCAGAGTGATGGAAGGCCATTCCTTTTTTGATACAATTGGAAAGACGTCGGCATTGTTTTGTTGGAGAGGATATAGACTTGAGGACTTTCTGAGATAGATCAATTAATTGGACTGTGGTAAGTTTAGATAATTCTTCAGCAGTCTTTTCTGCACTAGCCCTACTGGCAGTAAATACTATGGCTTGCTTGTTCTTGTCTAGTGTGTCCTGGGCTAATTGGTGAAGTGGATCCATCTTAGGTTTATGATCAGGGGGAATTTATTAAGTTAATGGTAAAGAAAGAAAAAATTAATGTTCGATGATATAGACTTTGTAATCCCCTTCTGTTGGTTGGGGGAGGGAAGGAGTAATCTTCTCTGGAGCGGTTACTCTTACTTTCCATTCATACTCTGTTTCATACATTCCATCTGTGGCTTTTACTTTGATTGTTTTTGTTCCAGGAGAAACAAAAGTTCTCTTCAAGATAGGCCCATCAATAGCTTCTTCTTCCCAGGAGTTAAAAGACCATTCAAAAACAAGAAGGTCTTGATCTGGGTCCTCTAAGTCGAAGTGGAAATCTACTGGTTTATTAACTTCAGCAAAGATTTCTTTAGCAGGAGTAGGTGAGCCAATCCTTGGAGCTAGGTTGATGTTTTTTACAGTGATTACAACTGGATGCTTTACAATAAAATCTCCATCAGTAGAGGTGAAATCAATCCTCAGATGTTCTGCTTCATCGTTGAATTTTTTATTTAACCAAGAAGACCACTCAAACCATTTGCTTTCTCCTACACCTTCTATTCCAGCAGTGGTTTCGAAAGAGGGAGTCCAGGAGAATATTCCGTTGGTGAATGATGCTCCCTGGGGAAGATTTTCTGCAGTTAGTTCTAAATAATCATTATCTGGATCCTCCGTGGAAACGGAAAATTGAAGTTGTTCTCCTTCATTGAGTTTATAATAATCTTTGGAAACTTTAAGAGTTGGAAGACGATTGTTTTTGAGAACATTTACTTCGATAATTTGTTCTGTAGATAGGAATCCGTCTGAAACAATAACCGTTAAATTATAGGTGCCTTCATCTTCGTAAGTAGTTTTCCATTCTCCTTTCTGGTTTAATGGGGCGGAGAAAGTATAGGTTAAGAAATCTTGATCTGGATCTATTGCAAAAGGTTCTAAGGATACTGTTTCTGTTTCTGTGAGGGTAAGAGGTCCAAGTGGTTCAATCACTGGGGCTTGATTAACATCATTAACAATTAATTTTATTTCTTTAGAAGTGCAAAGATCTTTTCCACAGGCATGAACAGTTATCAAAGAAGATTCTGCCTTGAAAATAAATTTGTCTAATCTAAGTTTGTTTAGAAAGTTAGTAATAAAATTAGGTTGTCTTTGAACGTAATTAAAATCTGGTGTCCACTCTAAAGTGTTTTCATCTAGAGAGGCTCCAAGAGGTAAGTTTTCTATGGTAATAAATAAATCGTCCTCATCAGGATCAGTTATTTCTAGTTCAAGGGAAGTTTCTTCTCCTTCATTAAAGAATAGTTCTTCTGCAAGATTGATTTCTGGAGCAAGATCTACATCCTTAATAATAATAGGGATTTCTTTTTCTACAGTTAATTCTCCATCTGTAGCAATGATTTTAGTAGTAGATTCTCTTGAATCTAAGTAAGTTGTTTGCCATTCTCCTTTTTCGTTAAATGGTTCTTCAAAAGTATAAGTGATGATGTCTCCATCAATGTCTAATTGAGAAAGTTGGAAAGAAACTTTTTCTCCTTCAGAAACAATTATTTCAGGATGATTAATTTCTGGAGCACGGTTGATATTTTCTACAGAAAGTATCCATGAAGAGGTTAATTCTGTTTGTTGATCTGAAGCAATAAGAGTTAAGGTGTGTTCACCTGCAGAAGAAAAATCAAAATGGTAAGGAAATGATTCTTTTTCTGAGATTACTTCTCCATCTAACATCCAAGTAAAAGACAAATCTTCTTCATCTGAATCTTCTACCACTGCATAAAATTCATGAGTAGAATCCTCAATAAGATTTAATTGTTCTTCTTCGCTAAATGAAGAGATTAACTCGGGAGCTTGATTTTTATTAAGAACTTCTATTTCTATTTCAGCTTGATCCTTATATTCAAGATCGGAAATTGTTAACTTGGTTTTGTGTAATCCTTCATCTTTATAAGAAGGGGTCCAAGTTCCTTCTTCATCAAATGGTTCTTCAAAGATGTATTTGAGTTCATCTCCATCTGGATCTGAAGCGAGGGGTTTTAAATCAACGGTTTCTTGTTCATATACAGTTAGTTTGTTATTCTTGATCTGAGGTGGTTGATTTTTATTTTTAACAAGAAGAGTTACTTCTTCTTCATTTTGAGAAACTCCATCAGAAGCAATTATTTTTGTGAGGTAAGTTCCCTCATCATCTAAAGTTGTTTGCCATTCTCCATTTTCGTTAAACGGTGATTCGTAGTAAAAAGTAATTTTGTCTCCATCTGGATCAATTGCAGTAGGAACAAGTTTAACTAAATCGTTCTCAACAACTTCTAAAGTAGTAGTTGCAGAAGTGATAGTAGAAGTGGACAAACTAATTAAAAGGAGAAAAAGAAAAGGTACAATAATTATCTTTAGTTTGTTGAGAGTCATTATTCTAAAAAATAAAATTAAAAAAATTAACCTAGAGTTACTTCAATAATCTCTGGAGGCATGTTGATATCTTCAACGACTAATTTTATTGTTTTAGTCACTGTGTCTTTCCCATCGAAGGCCCTAACCGTCACAACATATTCTCCATGATTTGTGTAATCTGTTTCCCAAACGCCATCGTTACCTACTGGTTCAGAGATTGTTAAGGTTATTTCATCTTCATCTAGGTCTGTAACTTCTGGTTCAAGGGAGACTGTATCTCCTTCTTGGATATTCAAGTCCACTAAACCAAAAACTTCAGGTAAGACATTTACATCTTGAATTGTCAACAAGAAACTTTCTTTATTGTCTAATTCTCCATCATTGGCAGTTACTGAGATTTCATATTCTCCCGCACTGGTGTGGTCTGTAGTCCAAGAACCTGTTTCTAGAGGAGAAGATATTTTTACACTAACTTGGTCACCATTAGGATCAATTACTTGTGGTTCAAGTTCAATAAGTTCTCCTTCTTTGATAACCATGTCATTAATTATTTTAATGATTGGGGGTACATTCACTCGGTTAACTACTAAAAGGATGCTTTTCTTAGTGGTTAGTTTTCCATCAGTGGCAGTAATAGTAATAACATATTCCCCTGCATCTCCGTAATTAGTTTTCCATTTACCTTGTTCGTTTAAAGGTAAGGAGAAATAATATTCAACTACATCTTTATCTGGATCATTGATTTTTACCTTAAGATCAACTAATTGATTTTCTTTAACTTCAATTACTTGGAGATCAGAAAGATCTGCTGATTCTTCGGTTTCAGAAACGATAATCTCTTCTGAGACATCTTCAGTTGGTTCTTCTAAATTAACTTCTTCGTTGATTAGTTCTTCTTCTAACGAAGCAATTTCGTCTAATAAATTTATGTCTTCTGGGTCCTGAGGAACTTCGTAAGCCTTATAATCTAGGCACCCCACTATAAATAGAAGGATAATCAATATTGCTGGAACAATTAAAAATTTTTTCATTAAATCCACCCCCCGATATAACTATTGAAATAGTTTAGTCAGTTTTTTATCTATTCCAGAATGATAACTCTTATTTAAAGATTTATAGGCAAGAATGTATATTGTGGAATCGTTATTGTGGAGAATTTATAGACTCAACCAAATAAGTGAAAAATGGTGGCCCCGCCGAGACTTTCGAAGCTACTAGACAACCAGACAAGTACTGGTAAAATATATAAGTAACTTTATGAATAAAATAATAAACAAAGAGTTGGAAACTATGAATAAAATAAAACTCCCAAACAAAATGAATCTCCTTCTAGCAGAAGAGGTTGGGTTGCATCTGGGTGATGGGAGTATGAATTATTACAACAATAAAGGCCTCTATCAATTAAGAGGTCATATAATTGATGATCAAGAACATTACCAATTAAGAATTAAATGGATTTACAAAAAATTGTTCAATATTGATCTTAATTTAAGAAAAATGCCCTCTTGTGGAGTTTATGGGTTTCAAATTTGGTCCAACGAATTAGTAAAATTCAAAGAAGAATTTTTGGGTTTGCCTTTAGGCAAAAAGATTGAATTTGGCATACCAAAAGAAATAATAGATAATCTTGGATTTTCCAAATCTTTTCTTAGGGGTTACTTTGATACAGATGGATGTTTGTATCTTGAAAACAAAAACGGGAAGCCTTATCCTCGAGTTGAAATGTCTACTATCTCCCAGACTTTTGCTTGTCAACTAAATGAAACTTTAACAAAATTAGGTTTTAAGTCCTCTTATTACATAGAAAAACGTGGGAAATATGGTTGGCAAGATTTACATAGATTCATTGTCAGAGGAGATAATATGACTAAAAAGTGGTTTGATGAGATTAAGCCAAAAAATCCAAAACATAACAAAAAATTTTCTTTGATCAAATTAAATAAAAATGTGGCCCCGCCGAGATTTGAACTCGGGACCTCACGATGACTGCCTTTCCTGATATCAGTTTCGCCTCTCTTACGAGAACGTGCGCTCTACCAGGCTAAGCCACGGGGCCGTATTGTGCTAGAATAAGGGGTTATTTTTAAAGATTGCGGATAATAAAATTTTTATACTACTTATCTCTTTAATTTAGAAAATGAAAAATAACAAAGTTGGGGCAGGTTTTGGAGTAATGTTAATGAAAGAAGGGAAGATTCTTCTTGGTAAAAGGCATGATGATGCCGAGAAAGCAGATTCTTTATTAAATGGAGAAGGGACTTGGACTATGCCTGGTGGGAAATTGGAGTTTGGTGAGAGTTTTGAAGAAGGTGCTGCTCGTGAAGTAATGGAAGAAACTGGGATTCAATTAAATTCCTCAAAAGTTATTTGTGTTTCTAATGATAGAGTTGATACAGCTCATTTTGTCACAATTGGATTGTTTTCTGATGATTTTTCGGGTGAAGTTGGAGTGATGGAACCTGATGAAATTACTGAATGGAAATGGTTTGAGTTAGGTGAGTTACCTGAGAAGATGTTCTTTCCAAGTAAGAATGTATTGGATAATTATTTAGAAGGAAAGTTTTACAAGAGTTAATTTTTTAAAGTATTCTTGGATTCAGAGGTTTATTGGGGCCGTAGTGTAGCTTGGAAGGATTAATTGTCCTGAGCACTATCACCGGCGGCTGGGGGCCGTCGAACCGGGGAAATTGTTTTGAAAGAAGCAGAGCAATTCCGGAATTCAAATCCTCGCGGCCCCATATCTTTCTACTAGGAAGTAACAAAAGATTTATAAAGAATTGTCTTGGTAAAGAAATTAATAAAAATGAAATTCAAGTCTTTGTGCGTGGTAATTGCTAGTTTGCTTACTAGCGTTAATGCTAATGGTTGTTCCGAGTGTGAATATAAGGGACATGTCGGTAAAGAAACAGTTGTTCGGAAAAATGTAGCTAATTATCTTGGAGATTGTGGTCCTGAATTCTGGAGAGAAGTTTTGGTAACACATACTGATGGAAGCAAAACCCTTTTTGTTGATGATACGGATAAAGAGTTAAATAGTTTAGATTATGTTTTCCGAAAAGATGCAACAGGAAAAATGTTGTATGAAAATGGTTCTTGGGAATATGAATGTGGGATTTGGGGGAATGGTAAAGAGATAACCCCTAGAGAACAAGAACAGTTTGAAGAATATTTAGCTAAGACAGAATTAAAATAATATTTCTGAGATGGTTACTTGCCAACCAATTCTTTAACTCTGGCAACTAACTTTGGTTCGATATAATGATTAACTGTAACGACAGAATTTTCTTTCCAAACGTTTTCTTTTTTCACAAATTTTTTGTGTCCTAAATTGTGGGCAATTTCTAAATACAAATCATTAACCTCATTTTTGTTAAGTTTTCTCTTTCCTTTAATGAAATTTTTAACTTTAGTTGTAGCATAATGTGATCTAACAATGTGGGGATAGAATTCCTTACCACAATATTTTTTAAAAGCTAGTTTAAAATCTTTTTCGTGCAAAAGTTTTCCAGTTTCAGAAACAAAAATGAAATCGTTGGATTTGATATTTCTCAAATGTTCTTTTAATCTTTTAACATAAAGATTGGAAAATTCTTTGGTAATGTCTTGTGGGACTCCATCTTTACCGATGTACTTGAACTCCACTTTTGTTCCATTAATAATGACGTCTTTCTTTTTTAATGTAGTCAATCCCTTATGGTTGTGTAATCTGTAATAAATTTCATTACCTACCCTCATTCTTGTTTTTAGTAAAGTATATATGGGTAGGGCGAGATTATCTTTTTTCTTTTTTAATGCCGAAGAAACATTTTTGTTTAATTTAGAATACAATTTGTCGAATTGATTTACTTTTTTGTATTTTTTAGAACGGTTCTTGATTTTCTTTTCAATAGAATAACCATAAGACCACGTTCCTCCAGAATTTTGAAACAGAACATCCCAATGTTCATCTGATTTTTGATCATGTACTGTTAATTCTTTGGCAAACAAAGAATAAGCCTTATCTATTTTTGTTCCATCTGGTAAGATATTTATTCTGGCTCCTTGCACTTTGTTGCCCGGAGATAATTGCCCTTTCAGAAAACGAGGGTCTTTTTTGTCAACCAAAACATTAAAATTCTTATGTGCCTTAAACAACCTTACAATTTGTTTTATGTTAGAGAATTGTTTATTTGATTTTTTCCAAGAGTTTTTGGTCTTTTGGTATGGGATCAAACATTTATTTTGAATTCTAATTGTTCCAATAAGTAGCTCTTTTTTCATTTTAGATATAGTCTTTTATTTTTTTATGTATTTCTTCAGGCGTTAACTAGATTAACCTAATTATTTTAATGTCATAATCTTGGTAACAATTTGAAGAATATAAAGGTTTGGTGGGAAAAAATGGTGGACCCGCCGAGACTTTCGAAGTTCTTTTAACGCATGGGGCTGAGCAACGCGAACGCTGCATTTCGCTCCCAGTTGGCGAAAGAACTGAGTCGAACTCGGTTCCCACGGCTGCCAGCCGTGAATAATAGCCGGGATACTACGGGCCCAATTTGTTGTTTAAATTATGTTTAGTTTAAAAAGTTTTATGAAAAACACTTAGCTTTATTAAAAATCACCCAAAAGTTAATAAAAGAAAAAAATCTTCTATAAGTTATGAAAGCGGCGGTCAAGAAAGAGATTCTTAATGATTTGCGTAGGACTGTTGAAATCCTAGAAGTAAAAGATAAAAATGATATTGAAGAATTACGGGTTTTAAGTGATCATGCAATTGAAGAAGTGGCGTTGTATAAAGATTTAGATTTAATTTCTATTACTGTGTTAATTTATTCTATCTATAAGGTGAATAATTGTATGTCTGATGAAGATCAGAAAGATTTAGTTACTGAATTAAAATTTATTATCAATCATTTAGAACAAGGGAACTTGAGTAGGTATAATAAAAGTATAAAGGTTTTGTTTGGGATTGTAAAAAGATGTGATGCTAAAGTAAAAGTGCACCTACAAGACGTGATGACTGCTGCTAAAATTAAAAATAGTTCTTTGTTGTTACAGAAAGGTTTGTCCATAGGGCAGGCTGCAGGACTAATGGGATTATCTAATTGGGATTTACAACAATATGCAGCTAAGACTACTTATTTGGGAGCCCACAAAGAAACTATTCCTGCAAAAAGAAGATTACAATTGGCCTTAAAGATTTTTGGAGTTGGTCAACATAGATAAAGCAATATTTTTTGATGCTGGACCAATCATCTCTTTAGTTATGTCTAGATTGATTTGGATTTTACCTAAATTAAAGGAAGAATATCCTGGAAAGTTTTACATTACTCCTGCGGTTAAAAAGGAATTAGTAGAAAGACCTATGAATATAAGGCGATTTGAATTTGAGGCTTTACAAGTAACCAAATTAATTGAAGATGGAGTTTTAGAAGTTTATGATAAGGTTCCCCAAAAGATTGTTGATAAATTGAAAACGTTAGCAAATAGTTCTTTTAAAATTGGTAAGAATAATATGGATGTGTTACAAGCAGGAGAGTTAGAATCTCTGGCCTGTTACTTAGATGTTGGGGGAGAAGCAATAGTGATAGATGAAAGAACATTAAGATTGTTTATTGAGAATAGCAAAAATTTAAGAAAATTGTTAGAGAAGAGATTTAGAAGCAAAGTTGTGGCCGACTTAGAACAGATTGATAGATTTAAGAAAGAAGTAGGAGTTGTTAAAATTATTAGATCAGTAGAGTTGGTAGGGGTTGCTTACAAATTTGGTTGGTTGGATAGTTATATCCCTAAGAAAAAAGGGGGCCGAGAAGTATTATTGGATTCTGTATTATGGGCGGCCAAATCAAATGGTTCTGCAGTTACTGGACACGAGATAGAAGAAATTAAAAATTATTTATTGAGTTAGATATTTATTTCTAGATAAGCAAAAACTTTAAAAGGAAGTTTACTTTTAATTTATTAGATGGCTAAAAAGTGTATTATCTGTGAAGAAAATGCAAGTTATAAAATAAAGGACACTCCGGACTTTTATTGTGAAGAATGTGCAGAAGAAAACTTTTCTGATTTAAATTTGTTAGTTAAAGTTGAAGAAGAAGCCCATCGGTTAAAAGAGATTATTAAAGAGAAACTGGATGAAATTTTAGAGAAAGAAAAAGAACTTAAGGAAATGTTGACAGAGAAAGATGCACAAGACGATAAAACTAGGGAAAATTAAAACTTCTAAAACTGAATTAGTTGATATTGCCAAAGCGTGGGCAGTATTAAGTTTAGCTTTTGCAATGGTATTTTCTGGAATAACTCTGTTCAGAGGGACTTTGGCTAATTTATTTACTCTTGATTTTTTGATTATGTTTTTGGTTTCTTTATTTACTGCAGGTTTAGGTTTTCTGCTTCATGAACTTTCACATAAATTTATGGCACAGCGTTTTGGTTGTGTGGCAGAGTTTAGGGCGTTTGATCAGATGTTATGGTTGGCTTTAGGGTTAGCTGCAGTGGTAGGTTTTATTTTTGCCGCGCCAGGTGCAGTAATGATTTCAGGAATGATTACTCGTCGAGAAAATGGAATAATTAGTTTATCTGGACCAGTAACAAATTATGTTTTGGCTTTAATATTTTTGGGGTTGAGTTTTGTAATTCCAGTGGGAGGAATCGTTTGGCTAATTGGTTTCCAAATTAATTTGTGGTTAGGATTATTTAATATGCTTCCTTTTGGTAATTTTGATGGTCGGAAAATTTTATATTGGAATAGATATCTTTGGTTAGGAATGGTTGTTTTTGGAATTCTGTTTTTGTTTGTTATTTAATTTCTCCTCTGAAACCCGTCGATAATTGGCAAAAGTTTATATATAAGTTATTTCATCTTTATTCTTAGTACAAAAAAAGAAGGTCGAGTTTAGTTTCTAAATAAGAGAAGGTGATAAAACTGGGAAAGCAGCACATCTTTCAAGAAGTGAAAAAGTTTAAAATACAAAGGCGCTGTAAGGGTTGTGATGAAAGGATTGTTGTTGACAATGCCAACAGATATTATTGCAGTAAGTGCCGAGGTTATTGAGTTTTTTGTTTTTCTTTTTTTTTATTTTTCTGATGAAAGATTTATAAACAAATACTTTAATGAAAATTTCATAGGTGAGTTCTGATGTTTTATAATCTAAAAGGTGGAAAAATAAAATGGGATTAGGAAATATTGTTATTGGATTAACAACTGCGGCATCTGCAACAATTGGATGTGCAATGTATGGAGTTACTGACGCCAAGGGAACGCCACTTCCTGGAAGAGAAATAGTTTGGCCAGCAACTGAAGTTGCTGCATTTTACTTAGGAAGAGAATGGGGCTTGCCAGATAATGATGCAGATGCTAAAATTGGAGCAATGTATGCAGTAACAACTGCAGTGGTTGGTGGAGCAGCTTATGGGCTAGGATATTTAGTGGGGAGTGTTACTGGATAGAATTTCTTTTGTTTTTCTTTTTTTATTGTTTAAGAAAAAAAATTAATTAAAAATATCTTTGAAGAAATTAGAAACTTTAGAAAAGAAACCTGGTTCTTCAGTTACATCTGACCCCATAGCTTCTCCAACTAAGGGTTGTGGTTCTGGTTCTGAATGAAGTGATTCTTCTTTCTTTTCTTCTTCTACTGGTTCTTTAGAATCTTTAATAACAACAACTTCTTCTGGAAGGATTTTTTTACCAATGACAAACTCTCCCAGACTTTCTGAAGTTAGTGTGTAAAAAACATAGCCATCTTCTTCTTTGGTTAAAGTAGTGGGAAGGTTTTCTCCATTGAAATAGGTTTGAACTTCTTCTACTTTTAATCCTAAATTTTTAAGATTCTGTTCTTTTATTTTGAGAGTTAATTGGATCGGGCCAAATTTGTTGGCTTCCTCTGAAGAAATCATTAAATGAGAAATTGCGATTCCTTCAAATTCCCAAGATACTGTGTCAATTTCTTTAAAATCAATAAGTCCATTTTTAACATCTTCCACGAAAGGGATGGTTGCTTCATATAATGGGGGAGTGTTACGGACTTCAAAAGATAACTGGCTGTCTGCTTTAGCAAAACTAATAGTTTGATAAGCAGCATTTCCGGTCAAATTAGAATCATTGATTGTTGAAGTTATAATTCCCACTACTGAAATAATAACGATTATACCAAAAACCATCCAAAATGATTTGTTTTTTTGTTCTATTTCTTTCCTCTTTTTTGCAACCATAAAAGGTTGTAATGACCTTAAGGTATATAAAATTATTGCAGAAAATCTTATAAAGGAGTGCTGGGTTTTATTCTTTCATTGGGGCTGTAGCTCAACCTGGGAGTGTAAGGGACACGTCTCTGGACTTTCCCTAACATCAGGAAAGAGCACTAGACTGAAGATATTAAAAATCAAGATTTTTGGAATATCCAAAATTAAGATTTTAGACATCTAGGTGTTCGGGGTTCAAATCCCCGCAGCCCCACATTTTTTCTTGACGGTGTTTTTATTTCTCAACTTAAGGAACCAGTAAGGATTTTAGATGCGAAGGCTCCGAAGAGGAAGACTACAACTGTGGAGAGAATGCAATATAACATTACAGAAGAGATCATATTCTTTCCAAGGAGATACTTTTCTCCTAATTTGTCCTCTCCATTTTCAATCCCACTAGAAATTTTAGTAAGAATCCAAGTTATCTGAATAACATAAATCCCTACAATTAACTGGAAATAAAAAGTAGGCATACCAATACCAAAGATTTGGAGCATTCCATCCATTCCACCCATCTCTTGACCTTTTGCGGCGAAATTTTGTAACTGTTCTGAAAGACGTGTAAGGATTAAGGTAACCATAGAAGTTATTCCTACAACAATTCCGGCAATGGCAGGAGTGAGGAAAGCTATTTGTGATTTCATTGAAGATATGACGTCAGCGAGGAGGTCTTTAAGACGTTCATTAACTTTGTGAATTTCTTTAATATAACGAGACATGGAAAGGAGTGCACGGGCAGCTATTTTTGGTCCTTTCTTGACAGATTCGATGAGAACTTTCATTGAAGAATCGATTACTTTGGAAGGGAATCTGGTTAAGGCACCAACTCGAGGGTCAAAGATAGCTTCTTTTAGACCCATACCTAATTTAACAATATTTTTTTCTACAATATTAAAAAAATCTCCAGAAGTGGTTCCTTCCATTGACTGAGCCACTTTAGCAATAGCAAGTTCTGCTGGAACCCCATCGCCCAATCTTCCTCCCAGTTCAAATAAGGCAGAAGAGAATTCTTCTTCCAATTCTCTGGTTTTTTTTCTAATCTTGAAAACATTCTTTGATCTTAGTGAGTAGTAGGCCCCAAAAGACAATCCTATTCCCAATGTAAAAAGAATAGAAAGGATGGTGGAACCTACACCATAAGGCCCAATTTTATCTAAAACATCACAGGCAGGTTTATCTGGTGGACAAACGTAACCCATTAATTTAAAGTTCCCAACTTGAAGTTCAAAGGAAGGGTCAATGGTATGAAGAATTAAAGGACTTAAACCAAGAGTAAAGGCTATTGCAAAAATTAAGATGGCAATGAAGAAAGGATTTACTTGAAATTGTTTGTTTTTTCCCAAAGGGACAAGAATGTTTTTGAATTTCTTTAATTCTGGATTCTCTTCAGAAGAATCTGTGTCACCATAACCAGTGGGTCGACGAGAGAGAATCATCTTTCCTAAATAAAATACAGTTACAGGAATGACTAAGTTGTATAAAGTGGAAATATAAATGGCAATAGATAAAGGAGAAGAACCTTCTCCTCCAGTCATAAAACTGACTATTAGAGGAAGGATTACTAATCCCAAGATAGGAAGAATAATTCCCAACATGTGAAGAATGGTTAAGGGGGCTTTTAGATTGTGGGCATAATGAAGCATCTTTTCATAAGTTCCTTCGAGGATAACGTCGAGAGATTTGTCAAGAACTATTAGCCTACGTTCTTCGGATCCTTCATAAAGAGAAGCTTCAATAAGATTAAATGCTTCAACAAATTCCTTATTCCATTCAGTCCAAGTTTGGAGATAAGCATTGAGGGATTCTTTTATGCTAGAATATTTTTCTGTTTCAATATCCCAAAGAACTTTTTTTAAGTCAAGGGAGATTGGCGGAGCCAAATGATTGGAAGCGAATTCGACTGCTCGTTCTAAATTAGAAGTGTGACGCATATAAGTGACTACATAAAAAACACATTGGACCATTTGATTGGAAGCTTTCATTCGCCAAGAATTTCCTAGAAAAATAGGAAGTTTTTGTAAAACCACTATTAAGATAGCTCCCACTAGGAAAAATAGATAGATAAAGAAAAACATCCCAGTAAGGGTATAAAAGAGTAAGGCTCCAAAGATTATCACGACTATGGGGGCGAGAATAGCAAATGAATATGCTCCAGAAGGGGTTAAGTTAAGATGGCAAAGATTAATGTATTTTTCTAGTTCGGCATGTTTTTTAGGATCTGGTTTTATTTTAAGAATATTTTCTGAGAACCTACAGGCTTTTTCATACCAAGAATAATGGGTGGGGTAAAGTTCTTCCTTGAACTGCTTATATTCTCTAGAGATGATTTCTGGAGTTTCTTTTATTTTAGGAGTTACTTTAATATCCTGTCCCAGTTCTTCTTTCATTTTCCTCTTGTACTTTTCTAGAAGTTCCTGGTATTCTTGTTGATCGTCCATTTATCACCCTCTTTTTAATAGATATTAATAGATGATAGTTTAAAAAGTTTGCTAAGTTTGCTGAGAAAGCTCACAGTTTCCTCTTTTTAACTTCTTTCTTAAGCCATTCATTATATTCAAAGAAGATTCTTACTGGGTCTAGTTTTCCGGTTTCTACTTTTACTTTTTCTGAAAGAAGATGGAAACTATCATTAGCTTTAATGACAAACTCTGCCTCGAGAAGAGAAGGATCATTAACTTCGATAGAAAGTTCTATTAAGGCTTTTTTACAATCTGCTCGAAGCTGGATGTTATTCCATACTGCAGACCAATCTCCAGCAAATTCTTTTATGCTTCCAGCCATTCTTTTTAGAATATCAGAATTACCATTGATTAAATCATCAGTAACTTCTAATTCATCTGTATGGGGGTTGTATTTCATTAGGTCGACAAAAGCTCCTTCTTTCAAAGGATCTTCATCCCATTCTTTTCTTACTTCAGTTATCTGGAGTACTCTTTTGTATTTTTTTAATCCAGAGGCTGATTTGACGGGATTGGTTTGAACAATAATGTCTATGGCTTTAAATGAAGTTTTGGGAACACCAATATCATTAACAACCCTATCGTATACTCCATAAGGAGAAGCGGCGTGAATAGTTCCTGCGACAACGTTGGCTGCTGCACCTACCCTCATAGCTTCAAATAACGCGATGGCTTCTTTAGAACGAACTTCTCCCACAAATAAAGCAGAGTCACCAAGACGAAGAGTTGATCTAATTCCAATTGATGCATCAACTTCAGTTCCAGGGGCAGCAAGTGCGGAAGCTACCTTAAGAGATTCTAGGTTATAGCCTAGTTCACGAAGAGAATCTCCGGGAAGTTCGAAAGTATCTTCTAAAGTAATAATCCTGTACCTTCTCATAATTTCAACAAGGAAAGATCCAAGGAGAGAAGATTTTCCCGAAGATCTAGTTCCAGCAATTAGCATAGTGGCATTATTGTCGATAAGGAAACTAATAAGGCCTGCCGCTAAGGGATTCATCATCCTTATTTTTGGAGAAGTGTATAAAGGGAAAGTCCAAGGATAGTCTCGGTGTCTTCTAAAAGAGAAGGCCATCCCAGTGGGACTAAGAGGGGCAGAGATTGCTGCCACCCTAGATGAGAACCCGGGGATTTTTAATTCGGTATCAAGGATGGGGTTGGCTTCGTCTAAAGGACGGCCGGAAATTAATCTTAATTTAGTTGCCCAAGAATCTACTTCTGCAGGGGTGGGGTAAATATTAGTATAACAATCCCCATAATCTTGGTGGACTAAGAAAATGGGAAGTTCACCATTGGGAGAATTTATGTTAACGTCTTGAACTCTGGGATCGGAAAGAAGAACTTCAATAAGTCCAAAACCGACAGTGTGTCGAAGAAGTGCGTTGGCTAATTGAGAAACTTGTTCTTCTGAGAGTTTGAGACTTTTTTGTTTGAGTAAGTCGTTGATAAGATCTACCCCGATGTTATAAAATACCTCTCTGACTCTTCGAGGGTCAACAAATTCTTCTTTAGTAGGAGAGTGTTCAGACATGATTCTTTTAGCAGTATCAAGAAGTTCATACATCTCTTCAGTAAATTTGAACTCGGGAGGAGTTAAATGATACATAGTTTTGATATTGTCGGAAAAAGAGAATAAATTCACTTCTGTTTTTTCTACCTCTTTACCAAAAGAATAACTTTCAATAATTTCTCCTTCAGGAAATTCTGCCAGTAATCTGGTGTACATAAAATCTGGTTTAGTGGAAGGATGAAAGATGTTTTTATAGATAGAACGATCTCCTAACTTATATCCCGGTAAGTAAGGGGAAAGGTGGGTGATTATTTTTAGGTTTTCTATTTTAGTGATAACTTCGTCGAGTAAAGAAATGAACTGTTCGAGACTAGATTTATGTTGAGGATCGAGAGCTTGTTTTAATTTTAAGTGTTCTCTTCTAAGAAGACGTTTTAATTCTATATATGCAGCAAGAGGATCTTCTTTAAGGGTTTTAGAGATAATTTTTTGGAACTGAGCATAAGTGTTCTTAAGATAACGCTCATGTTGTGGTAATGTAATAAATGGAGAATGGAGCATACGTTCGTCTTTATTGATGTATTTATAGAATAAGGCCAATTCTACAAGTGGAGATGTTTGAGAATAATCATATTCATATTCTCTTCTTTGATTAATAATAAGAGTAGTTATACCTGTAATTTGAGTAAGTAATTCTATGGTTTTAGCCATAGTTAGGGGGCTATCTTCTAAAGTAGGAAAGAAAGGACACTGTTCAGTATGGATCTTGAGAATCTTATTTTCTCCCTCATGGTAGATTTCGTACTCAAAACATTTCTTTTCACGATTGAATAAAGCCATAGATATTGGTAGTCACCCCTTTTGAATACTCACATAAATTTATTATAACTTATTTTCTTAGTAAGGTAAGAAGGGCTATTTTAAATAGTTTACTAGAGCGAAGATGGCAGAAACAAAGAAAAATGAAGTAAATCCTGGTCAGGGGACTGAAATTGGTAAAATATACTCTTGGTTGAAGGGAATAGAAAGTAAAGTTAATAATTTAAGGAGTGAGGTTGAGATTATTAGAGATAACTTATCTAATAAATTTGATAAACTGGATAGGGAACTAAAAACTATTAATTCTGATGTTTTAGAATTAAAGCGTGAAAGTTCTAAAACACAAGAAAAGATGGATTTAATAATAAAAGAATTACGTTTAACTTCTAGTAAGGACGAAGTCATGGTTTTGAAGAAATATATGGATATGTGGAACCCAATGAATTTTGTAACTCAAAGAGACGTAGAACGGTTGGTTGAGCAGAAATTGGAAGAAAAAGAAAATTAAATTTATAAAGGATAGAAAGATTATAAATCAAAAAGGAGGAATGAAATGGCACTTTTTAGTAAAGGAGGATTACCCGTACAGAAAGTTAAACAATTACGAGGAGAAGGGTTGGGTAATGAACAGATCATTAGCGAATTGAGAGCGCAGGGTTTTTCTTTACAACAAATAAATGATGCCATGTCACAAGCAGAAATGGCTAATCCAGAAATACAACAAAATTATGAATGGGAACATGGTCAGGAAGTTCCTAATCAAGGAGCTGGAGCTCCACCACAAACACCACCCCCAGGAGTAGCTCCTGGAGAGATGGCTGGAACTATGCCTGCCGGAGAAACAAGGGGTGTGGAAATGGATGAACGAATGGAAGATATTGCTGAAGGAATTATCGAGGAAAAATGGCAAGACTTTGTTGCAGAAATGAAAAAAGTTTTAGAGTGGAAAGATAAAGTAGAAGAACAAATAAAGAAGATAGAAGGCGATGTTGAGAATTTGAAAACTGATTTTAAAGAACTGCATCGAGGAGTATTAGGAAAAATTGAAGAGTATGATGAAGGAATGAGAGATGTAAGTACGGAGTTGAAAGCAGTAGGAAAGGTGTTTAAAGAAGTAATTCCTGCGTTTGCTGAAGATGTTAAAGAATTAGGAAGTATAACTAAAAGTTTGAAAAAGAAATAATTTTTTCTATTTGTGGTTTTATTTTTATTTTAGTTTTTATTTGATTCTTGGTTTAGGTGATTAAGAAATGATTGGTGAACTTACCACTTAAGTAATCCACTACTTAAAAGAATAACTGCAAAAATTGCTACTCCAAAAAGGACTACTAACCCAACAACCTTGGGGTGGAAGATTATGGCCATAATATTCTGTTGGAAATCACTGGTAGCTACAGAAGGAGTTCCTCCTTCAGTTACAATAACTTCTCCATCAACAGGTTCTCCACCGAGATAAGGGCCAATACTCTGACCTAGAACTTGACCAAACCCTGCAGCGAGAATTAATACAGCAACAGCTAAAATTCCCCATTTAATTGTTTTATCTCCCATGATCATGGAAGTGACATCTTTCTCTGAAGCTCCTAAAACTCGGTATAATAAGAGTAAAAGGATTAAGAAAATAAAGGCGACAACAAACCAAGGGACAACAAAATTAATTAGTTGGATTATTGTGGGTGATAATAAAGCCATTAAAGCCCCAGCCATAGAAACTACAGCATTAAGAGACATGTTTTCTCCCAAAATTTTTGTTTTTTGCAAGATAGCAAATAATAACGCCCAAATTAAAATTACTGGGAAGATAACATTAAAGTACTGTAACAAACCAAGGTCAAGGAATGTGGCCATTTTTTATTTCTTTTTTCTTTTTTTTATTTCTTCTCAAAGAGTTTTCCAATACTCTTTACAGCTTCAACCCCGGCAGTTTTACTTCCAGGTTCTTTGGTGACAAAATAAATGATTAAACCGAATACCAGCACGATTATTAACAACTCCGTTATTTCTGGCGTCCACCAAGAGAAAGCGTTGCTAGGACTATTCCACAAGTTAAGAGCAGTGGTTGATCCAAAGATGTAAACTACAAAAACTATAGAAGCGATAGCAATGAAAGGCATAGCAGATTTAGCAAAATCTCCTCCAAAGATTCCCATTAAAATTAAAAGCATAACTGCAGCAATAGCGACCAAAGAGATACTTGGTAGAGCCTCGTTAATTAACAAAACAGGGTCATATCCTAAGGGATAGGTTCCTGCAAAATGGGGGGCGACGAATAATAGTCCCAAGACTAGGGCAATTATCACATTAAAATTCTTTTTACCTTTGCCTAAGATCTCCGTTTTTTGTAATACTGCAAAAACTATTACAAACACCAGTAGAAAGGGCAGTAAAAAATCTAAAAAACCATACGGTTGAAACCAAGTAACGAAATTTTCAAATACCATTTTTTTTAACCTCTTATTATTGTCTTATTGTTTTATTGTTTTATTAACTTGTTAGTTTATTATTCTATTGTTTTATTTTTTTGTGATTATTCTGATTTTGATTTGGATTTTGGGTTTGGTTCATGTACTACATACCACATAAACCCACCAATAACTGCCAAGAGGATTATTGTAGCAGCCCACTGAGCATCCCAGTAAACAAAGATTGCTAAGGCATATTGTAGCCAATCTAGGGCATTAAGGAAAATGACCACTACACCAATAAACATAAGGACCATAAAAAACTTGGTCCAACCGGGATAACTTTCTAAAGTAAATTCCTTACTACCAAAGAAAACTCCAGCAAGGATCATAAAAGATACTGAGAGGATAAGTAATAAAGCTACATTAGCAATAGTTTCATTAATTAAGGCGACTAATTTTGTTGAAGCGATAACCAAAAAAGCAGTAACAAAAGCAACCATGGAATTAAGATTTTTCTTGGTGGTTTCTGTTCCTTCAATCTTTTCAAGACCAAGAACTTTAGTTTTTTCAAGAATAGCAAACATAATTGTGAAGACTAACAAGAAAGGAAGGATTACGTCATATACTCCTAACTTATCTAAGAATGTAAGTACACCTCTAAAAATGCTTTCTTCTGCCATCTGTTCCTCTTTTGATTGTAGCTTGAATTAATTATTTTTAGTATATAAATGTTGTGGTGATTAAAAGGAAGAAGTAGAAAACATTATAAAGAAAAGTGCTGTTTAGAATGTTATGGTTAACTTCACTAAAATTAGAGAACAGCTTCAAACGTATGATTCAGAAAGAGAGAACTTGATTAAGAAGAGTCGAGACGTATTGAAGTTGAGCAAACAGGTTATTTATTCTGTACACCGAGGAGAATTGGGTGAAGCTAGTAAGTTAATTAATAAAATTGAATTGGAAAAGAAAAAGTTAGATGGAATTGCTAAACATAGCAAGAAGATGTCCTGTGAAGGAAGTTATAAAGTGGCAATTCAAGAATATGTAGAGGCCGTGTTATATTATAGATTTATTAAAACTGGGAAATTAATTGATTTGAAAGTTGCTCCCGAACATTTTGTGTTGGGTTTGGCCGATTTACCAGGAGAGTTGGTTCGTAAAGCAGTGTTTTTGGCAGGGAAAGGAAAAGTTGGATCTGTAAGTAAAATTAAAGACGAAGTAGACATGATTTATGGTGAATTGCTTAAGTTTGATTTTAGGAATAATGATATTAGGAGAAAAGTTGATTCTGTTAAATATGATTTACGTAAGTTAGAAGATTTGGTTTTAGATTTGAAATTGAAAGGAAAGTTATAGTTTCTGAGAGTTATATTTACAAAAGTTTATAAAATTGTTTTTTTTATTAAGAAGAATGAAGAAAGTAATAAAAGAAGCTAAGAAGATTATGGATGATTTTATGAGGGAGCTAGATAAAATTAAATTTAAAGGAGATTTCTTTGTTCGTCGCGATAATAATGTACGGGAAGAGTGTGAAGTGAATAATGAGAAAGGATTTAGAGAGAGGTTTTTAGATAATGCTCCAAAAATTAAAAATGGTTTTGTGATGGCAGAGAAAAAGAAGTGGTGAAATGGTAGATAAAATTAAATTTACTGGAACTTTATTTAGGTTAAGAAGTGGTTTTTCTATATTAAGAGATATTCTTTTTGTAATCTTCTTGTTGAGTTTGTTGGGGGGGGTGATTTTTGTAGTTCTTAATCCTCCTTCAATGGATGGGATTAATCCCTTGGCATTATTAACTGGAGACCTGGAAGAATTGGGAGAGTTTGATCCAGAGGGTTTAGTAGAAGATATGAAAACTCATTTTTATTCTGGAGATTATGATAAAGCAGAGGATGATTTGGAGAAGATTAAGACTT
>JABHWJ010000010.1 GCA_018657845.1 Candidatus Woesearchaeota archaeon
GTTGTTTATTGTTGACCAACTGGCCAGAGAGTTAGATGGTCAGGAGATTCATTCTCCATTAAGAATATTATTTGGAGATGAGAAGATTAACATTCACCTTAATTTAACTAATAGTAAAGAGCTTGTTATTGGTGTTTTGAACAGGAAGATAGGTTTATATATTCTTTAAGATTATATTATAAAGATGGTTTCAAAAAGAGGACAGCTAACTATTTTTATTATAATTGGTATTTTGATTTTAGCTATTGTGGGAGTGCTTCTATTTTTGGTAAAAGATAATACAATCAAAGATTTAGAAGAGAACACAGTAAAACCAAGTTCAGGAAAAGAAGAATTGCAGTTTTTTCTGGAAGGCTGTTTAAAAGACATTACTCAAGAAGCGATTATTTTTAACTCTGTACAGGGTGGGTATTATGAAGTCCCCTCCCCCAACATGGAATATTCTTGGTTTAAAATTCCTTATTACTTTGAACAAGAAGTTTTGGAAATCCCAAAATTAGAAAATGTTGAAACAGAGTTGGAGAAATTTATAGAAGAAAATATTGTGATATGTCTGAGGGAGCTTTCTTCTTCCAGAAATGTTTCTATTTCGGGAATAAAAATTCAAACAGTTGTTTCTTCCCAGAGCGTTATTACTATCTTGGACTTGCCGTTAGTATTGTATGTGGGAGAAGAGGCAATAGAGATGAAACAATTTAGGGTAGAAGTCCCAGTAGAATTGGGAAGAGCAATAGAAATAATAGAAAAAATTATTGAAGAACAGAAAAAATTCCCTAACTATATACGGATGAGCTACATTACTGAATTAGCAGAAGAAGAAAGTATTTTTATAGATTTAAGGCATTTAGAAAATGAAGTAGTATATAGTTTAAGATTTCCCAAATCTGAAATAAATGATAACTTGTATGTGTTTAGTTTCGTGATTAAATATAATTGGATAAAATGATAAAAAAAACAAAAGTCATATTGGTAGTTGTTTTATTGGTAGTTTTATTATTCCAAGTAATTTCTGATCCCCCTCCAGTTTTAACAGAAGAAGAATTCCAAAAACAATTAACTGATGCAGGAATTGATAATTCTATTGTTAGTGGGTGTGTTGCCGGTTGTTCTTATGATGGAAAAACTGGAACACTTTCTTTAATTGCTGGAGCGACAATGGAGAGCGTTCCTCAAGATGTTAAAAAAGTTACACTTAATGGGGGGGCTGTAAATATTGTCGGGGGAAGTGTTTCTGGATTTGGTTCTTATACTCAAGGAACTCCTCCAGAATTGTCAGGAGGTTTAGTTTCTTATGATCCCAATCAAAGATCAACTAATCTTAATTTTGATGGGTCAGTGATTTCTTTTTCTACTGGAGAATCGGTAAGTGGGAAAGGAAAAATTATTAATGGTATTTTAGAAATAGATAAAGGAGTTATTTCTCAAAATAATAAAGGGATTCCTGTAGAAAATGTTAGATATTTGGGAGTTGGGGCTAGCTATACGGGTAATTCCAATAAGGTTGAGATTTATTCTAAAGATAATTCTAAGATTGGTGGAGAACAAGATTATTTGACTGTTGAGCCTGGAAGATCTGTACTAATTGGATTTTCTAAGGAAGTAGTTACTGTCGAAGTGGGAGACTCTTGGAATGAACAAGAACAAGATTGGGATCTGGAATCAAATCCGCCTTCCATAATTGTGAATGGAAAACCTACTTTAAAAATAGATAATGAGTGGGGGCCAGAACCAGCAAAGATTACTATAGGTGGTGAGGAGCACACTTTTTTTGGCGACCTTGAATTAACAAAAGGCCAATTATCCATTCCTCCAGATCCCTTATTGGATCAAATCCATATGGTTGATGGGGTTTATGTTAATCCTAAAAAAAAAGAAGTGGATGTTTATTTTGATGATTCTCAACATGAAGGTGAGTATATTTCATTAGGAGATAAACTGAGGGCTGGAGGAGAAGGTTTCTCTTTGGCCTTAAGTGAAAAAGGAGTAGGGCAAGTCTTATCTGGGTTTGAATATGATTTCCCTGTGGCTAATAAGTATGCCAATAACAAAATAGGGTGGCTAGATTATTCTCCATTTAGGTTGGTTGTTGATTTTCCTGTTTTTCCTGGGCCAGTAGATCATGTTGGCCATGGAGATATTGTTATTGATCCTGAGACTAGAACAATCCAATCTTCTGGAGATGTAGTTGTTACTAATGGGGTTAATGAAATTACTTATTGGATTGATAGTGAAGATAATAAACAAAAATATAATTACAAATATGTGGGTTGTAAGGAACTTGCCTGTGCAGAGTTGGATTATACAATGGTAGATGGGGGCGAGATTGATGTAGTTTTAGAAACTAATTCTTTCTTCGATATACCTTCTGGGAAAAAGGAATTAGAAGTTTATTTTGGCGGTGAAACAGAAAAGAGAAAATTAAATTTACACACAGATAGGACCTATGTACTAGCTTACCGGGGCGGTGGGGCGGCCGCGGGTATTGTGGGGGAAGATTTAGCAAAAAAAGAATGGGGCCATGCGGGAGTAATGTATTACAAAGATGGAGATTGGCGAGTAGTGGAAGCTACTGGAAGGAGTACAGAAATAAGTGATATCAAACATAGTTTTTTTAATGAGGAATTACATGGGATTTGGCAAGTGAATGATGATGACGGCAACCCAATAAACTCTCAAAAAGTTATTAGTTTTGCAGAGAAATTAGTGGGTGCTAAATACGACCTTAACCCGTTTACTCCGTTATCTGTACATTGTTCTGAAGTGGTTTGTAAATCAGTAGAAGCTGCTACGGGAAAAGATTTTGAAAGTAAGGTAGTTTTTAAAGATATTCCTGGAGGGGCCAGTAGTCTTCCACCAGATGTGGTAGAGAAGAGTATAACTGTTGGGCCCGCATTAAAAACTCCTAGGTATGTAGTAGAAAGTCCCAATTTAGAAGAAATATATGTAGTTCCATTAGAACCAATTAAGTAATTAATTCTTAATTAATTTAGCACAATTATAATGGACTTTAACTACGTCCTCAATTTTTGGAGAATATCCTCCGGCCAAAACTACGGCTGTGGGAATTCCTAATTTTTCAGTTAGGGAGAGAACATGGTGATCTCGTTCTTTCATCCCACCATGGGTGAGAAAAAATCCCCCTAAAAGATCTGTTTCTAAAGGGTCAGCACCATTTAAGTAAAATATCAAATCTGGTTGAAATAATTCTATTGCTGGTTCTAATGTTTTCTTTAATTCTTCAAGGTAACGAGAATCATCTATGTATTCTCTAGAATCTAAAGCGATAGCCACATCAGTTTTAATTTTTTCATATGGATAATTGTCAGATTGGTAAAGATCAAAAGTGAAAACAGAAGGATCTTGTTCAAAGATATGGGCACTACCATTACCATGATGAACATCACAATCGACAATCATGGCTTTTTTTATTTTTCCTTCTTTTTGGAGTTTTTTGATTGTGATTGCTATATCATTAAGATAACAAAAACCCTCTTCATGACCTGGAAAAGCGTGATGGAACCCTCCACTAAGATTCATTCCTTTTCCTGTTTCTAAAGCGGCTTTTGCGGCTTGATAAGTACCTGCGCAGGAGGTTTTAGCAAAAGCTAGAATCTGTTTGTTGATTGGGTTTTCTCCATTGAATAATCCTGAAAGGCTTTGAGCTAGGTGTTCCAATTTTTGTAAATAATTACTAGAATGAATTGCTAAAAAATCTTGTTCTGTCAATGGAGTAGACTGAGAGAAATCTTTTTTTTCTGTAACTTCTTTTTGGATGAGATCATTATAAAGTTGTTCAAACTTTTTTACTGGAGATATGTGGCTTTCTGCGATTTTATTATACGGAAATTTTTCCATCCACTTAAAAGAATATTCTGGATTCCAAATAAATTGTGGACTTGGGTTGGAAAGGGGTGTGTCAACTAAATCTGTTAGAGTCGTTGGATTAATTAATGTTAATCCAGTGCCCAAGATTATTCCTTTAAGAAAATTTCTACGCTTCATAAAAAATACCTTTTTTATTTTATGTATGGGTTTTGAGACCTTTTTAATTTAAGTTTGGCGGCATTTATTAACTTACGATCCTTAAGTTCATAATCTGCTAAACGTCCATCCTTAATAAAATCCATTTCTGGAGCAACAATTTCTAATAGAGGGACATAATCAAGACCAAAAACTACTTCTCCTTCTTTCCATTTTTCTGAAAATCCCTTGGTAGGTTTAAGAGAAAATTTGTTAGCAAAATATTCTAAAGCCCCCATATCTGCATCTACTGAATAATCTAATCCCTCAGAAAGTCTAAGTGATTCGGGTGCTTTTTCTTCTTGGACAGAATATTGAGATGAAACGGGTGCATATTTTTCTTGAACAATTGAATCTGGAGAATTACATACTCCTAAGTTTAATAATGCCAGTGCAACAATTCCTTTAAGATTGTATAGTTTAGCCATATTTAACTTAACAAAGAAGTTATTTATAAATCTTTCTATTATTTACCACCCTTCAGTGGTTGTTTATTGTTGACATTTTTGTCTCACTTTTTTATGATAAGTTTTTATCTCCAGGAAACATTTAGATGTCATTATGTATCAAATGTCTCAAGGTTATAGTTCTGGAGGATTAGAGTATATGGCTAGCTCTGGCTATCAAAGTAGTGGTGGTTATAGTGGAGGGTCTTCTTCATATGAATCTTTGGGGGGATTTTCTGATAGTTCATTTATCCCAGGAGAGGTTTATACTGGAGTTGAGAGCGTGGTGATGGCTAAATATCAAGAGGCGGCAGTTAGTTATCAAATGTTTAATATTAGGCCAGAGTATAACTTTATTCCTGATGAATTTATTGTGTCTGGGAAAGAAGGAGGATTTGTAGGTGAAGCAGAGGAGGTAAGAGAATATGTGGAAGAAGCTTTTGAGAAAATATTTAGTGAAAGGTTCCCGAAGGAGATTAAGGTTAGCGTCTTGAGTAAAGAGAGGTTTAGTAAAATCCATGATTCTCCTGGCGTGATGGGGCTGTCTGTTAATCGTAGACGGCAAGGTTTAGTTTCTGAAATTTTTGTTAAAGCAGGTTCATTGGCTAGGGTGATGTTAACCTTGGGGCATGAGTTAGGTCATGTGTTGACTGAAGCATTAGGTGGTGCTCATGATGAAGAAGCGAAAGCATATGCGTTTTCTTTAGAATGGATGAGAATAATTAAGGAAAATAATATTGCGGGGTTGGGTGGAGCGATTGTTCTGGATAGGCCAGCAGAGAATGGATTGCATAATGTTGCCTTTGGATTTGTTCAGAAATTAATTAATTCGGGACGAGAGGCTTGGGAAGTTTATTTGGATTTGATTAGAAGAGTTGTTTCTGTAAAATTAGATGATTGTTTTGATTTTTAAATAAAATAAAAAAAAATTATCCTTGGGGAGTCCACTTGTGCCAGCCTCGATGTTCTTTGTCAAAAGAGCCGTTTTCGAGTTTTCTTTTTGGGAAAAGGCTTCCACCAGTTTTGTGTTGACCGTAGGCTAATTTGGCACCACATTTCTTACATCGTAATTCGTAGTAATCATTATTGTCTACTGTTCTAACAATAAATTGTAGATCGTCGTTGTTGCACATTCCGCAAGCAGATTCATCAAACACTTCTTGGAATTCGGCCAGTTTTTTGAAAGAATCTTTGACAGAATCAGATTCAATGTTTACCTTTAAGCGATTGTTTTTAGTTTTGTATGTGAGTTCCATATAGTCTACCTCTTTTGAATTTTTTTAATAATAGTGTTATTATTAATTAATATCTTCATCTGGGAGATTGCGATTTCGTTAAGTTTAGATAATCTTTTTTCTTGAATTAAACCTTCTTTAATAAACTGAGAGTTAAGAGTTTCTAAATTGGCCAAACAAATCAATTGGAAAACGTCGGCTTCGTCCCGGAGATTGCCTTCTTTTTCAGAGTTCTTAAGTCTCCATTCCTTGGCAGTTGTCCCAAATAAAGCAACATTTAAAACTTCTGCCTCGGAAGCATAGATCTTTTTTTCCTTAGTTTTGGATATTTTTGGCGGGATTAGGTTGCTTTTTATTGCATCCGTGTGAATTTTGTAATTGATCTTGGCCAGACTTCTTTTAAGATTCCAGTCCAGACCTTTCCTTTCATTTTCTTCTGATTTTAACCTTCTAAATTCTTTAATAAAAAACAACTTGAACTCTGCAGAGATCCAAGAAGCAAACTCCAATGCAATATCTTCATGAGCATAGGTTCCACTGTTATATCTTCCTGCCTTAGTAAAAATTCCGATTGCATTAGTTAATTCAACCCATTTAGATGGGGAGATAGTAAAAGAAGATACTCCTGAATCAAATCTAACCGTATCGAATCCCACACGGTTAAAATTTTTATTATGAATGGTTTCCCAAACACCCAAAAATTCAAGGGTGTTTCTATTTCTAAGCCAATTGATAATTACAAAACGTGGTTCCTCGGGATTCTTTTTTTTAGCAATATCAGTTAAAGAAATGTAATGTTCCTTATCTGCAGAAAACCAAGATATTTTTGTTCCTTTTACAACAATTTTGGACATGTAAATGAAGTAATGGAATTCATTTATATACTTTTTTAGTGGTTGTCTAGTTGTCTAGTTGATTTATTCTCTAAAGAGTTGTTTATATCCTAACCAACAATAAACAATATAAAGTATCCAGCTTTCTTGTTTCTAATGATAAAAGAGATGAGTTTGGTGTTTGGATCAAAGACTAAGGCGCAGGAGATTGTTTTTCTTTTGGAGGATGTTAAGGAAATTGTTCGTCAAGGTTTTTATGAAGAAGAATTAGATAAGGTGGAGAAGTTTTGTAAAGAAAAAGGATTGTTTTTAGTACGGTCTAAGTTTAAAGTTCTTTTGGCTGATGAAACTGGATATTCTAATAAAGGAATTAGGATTTCAGAAGAAGACAAAAGACCAGGAATGCATTTTGTATATATTTCTAAAGATGAAGAGAAGGCATGGTTGGCTTCATATTATGAATTGGTTGGAAATGATTATGATTTGGGTTTATTGTTAGGATATCCGAAATGTTGTGCAGATTTCTTTGTAAAAAACTTTTCTGTTGAACGGTATGATTTAGAATTAAAGGCTAGTAATTTGTTCACTAACCTTAGTAAAAGAAATGATGATTGTGTTTTGCTTTCTCATTTTCCTTGTAGTTCTGATTGTGAGGAAAGTTTAGGATTGGGAAAGAAGTTTCTTTCTGTTATTAGAAGTGTTGATAAGGAACGTGCGGAAGAGATGGAGAACTTATTAATTGAACAAATAAATGTTGGCGAAGACCATTAGAAAAAACAAGACTAACCTTAAGGTCCAGCCATTAAGGATTAAAATCATAATAATTGAAAGGGTGGTTTCTTTCTTTTCTTTAGGTATGCGCTTTTCTTTAATTTGATAATAAAGAAATATTACTGAGGAGATTAACAGGAATAATGAAATAACATTAATTGTTAAACCTAAAAATACAGTGAATATTTTAATTATGTTTAAACTCGTAGAAAGAAATAGTTGGATTTGAGAAATGAGGGGGATAATGAAAATAATTGCAGTAGCAATCACTTTTCCTTTGGTTATTTTAAAAAAGTTCTTAGGGAGATTTTTGTACATCAATAAAGAAAACCCCAGAATAAGTAAAGAGTAAACTACTGTAACCAGAAACATAGATAATGGTTCTAATGTTTGGAAAGCACTTTCTGGTAAGACTAAAGCCATGGTTTTTGGACTACTTTTAAAATATATAAATCTTGCTAAGAGAAAACTTAATTAAGGAATTCTAATTTCTTTTTGTGATGAGATTTAAGGCAAAGAAGGTTTATGGTAATTCTAAACAACTTAACTGTCCGTTCTGTGCTAGAATAGCTACTCATAAGAGTAAACAAGGATTAGATGTTTGTAGATTGCATATTAAAGAAACTCTGGAAGAGATCAAATGTGTTTGTGGGGGTTGGTTAGAATCTAAAGTAGGAAAGTTTGGACCTTATTTCAACTGTCTTAATTGTGGGAATATTAGTTATTCTAAGGGCATGGAAATAAAAAGTATGACTATGAAAGAGAAGCCTGCAGGAAACAAAATTTCCGAAGGTTCTAGGACAGAACCAAAAGAAGTTGAAAAAAAGAAGGTTGTTGCCAAAGATCCTGAAGGGAAGGAGATAACTATAAGCACAGATGATGTTTGGTATTTTAGTTAGAAAAGTTAATTAAGAAAGAAATATTTCTAAGATATATGAAGTTAAAATTTTCAGCAAAGTTTTACTGGGGAGCAGCTTTTATCATATTCAGTTTAATCTTGGGACAAGTTACTAAGGTTATTTTCTTGTTGGCCCTTAATGAAGGTATAATAAGTTGGAGTATGGTTATTGTGTATGTTCTAACTTGGCCCATGCTAGTTATAGGAGCGTGGTGGATGGGAAAAGAATATGCAGATAAACTTCAGAAATATTTCCGCTACAAATATTATCATAAGTATGTAGTTGAAGGAACTAAAAAAGCTGCGGGAATTGCTAAAGCAAGAACTGTAGTGGCAAGAACAAGAGCAAAAGAGAAAGCAGCGAAGATGAGAGTTAATGTCAATCATAGAAAAGAACAGTTTAAAGGGAAATTAAAAAGAAGAAATAATTCTAAGTTGAAATAAAAGCGCCGCGGGCCGGATTTGAACCGGCATATCCGTGAGGAAACTGGTTTTCAAGACCAGCGCAATACCAGATTATGCGACCGCGGCAATTTTGATACCTCTTATTACCGTCCTTTCTATTTAAATTTAACTGGTAGGAAGGTTATTTTTCTTTAAAGAAAGATCTTTATTTAGAAGATTAATTGAGTTATTCTAAAGAGGCATAACAAACAAATTGATAAGTTTCTGCCAAATCAGAAAGTTTTCCTGGGTTGGGGGATTTTTCTAACTAGAGGGTGGTTGTTAGTTATGTCCTTATAGTTTATCTAGGAGAAAATCCAATCTACCATTAAGAATAAGCCGAACATAATCAAAACGATGCTCAACATATAACATCTTAATTTTTGAATAATATAAATAGAATGCTTGTTTTTCTTGAATGTATCATACTTGGTTTTTTTTATTCCAGCCCAACTTCTAGTATCCCATGATAACCATTTTGTAATTCTTTCGTTGTACACAATAGAAAAAATTCCTGCAACAAACAACAAGGTTCCAACAATAAACGATATTAAATACATATTTTCAAGAATATTTTTTTTTTAATAAATCTTTTGTTTTGTTGTTTAATTATTTTTGTATTGAAATCTTAATGGTTTTTTTACATTTAAATTTAACTGGCAGGATGGATGTTTTTCTTTAAAGAAATAATTTTGGTTAGAAAATTGTTTGTTTTATTCTAGGTGGGCATAACAAGTAAATTGATAAGTTTCTGCCAAATCAGAAAGTTTTCCTGGGTTGGGGGATTTTTCTATTAAGTCAGTCAAATGATGGCCAGCACGACGGCAATGTTCATCTATACTTGAAAAACCAGAAACTAGTTTTTTGTCATGGGCTTGTTTAATGGCAGAAATCTCTTGTTCGGCAAGATCTAGATAACATGATGTGAGAAACTCTTGAATACCTAATGCTCTTTCTTGAGATAAATCTTTGTTAAGATGAAGTTCTGCTTCATAACAACTATGAGATTTAACAGTCTCTTCTTTGGGAGGATGGTTATGAATATAATTACTACAATAAGGGGTTAAATTAAGGATAGCAAAAGCAACGAGTAATATTGTTTTTTTGATCATTGTTGGTGTTAGGTATAATTGGTAAAAAGATGGCGAAGGGGGGATTTGAGCCCCCAACCTCCACGTAGCCCAATTATAGATTAATCATCGGCCAAAGGCCTCATGGCTCATAACATATGAGCGTGGCGCTATAACCAGGTTAAGCTACTTCGCCTTCCTAAGAGAAAAATAAAGAGTTTTTATATAAATATTTCTACTTGAGAACATAAGTTATTGCTTTAATAATTCTGCAACTTCTTCAACAGTCATATTTCCTGGGTTTTTAACAATAGAATGCATTGAACCACCACCATCTCCATTGTATCTTGGCATAAGGTGAATATGTAAATGAGGGACAACTTGTCCAGCAAGAGAATTGTGGTTCCAGCCAATGTTAAAGCCATCTGGATTGAGTTTTTCTTGTAATTTTTTGGTTACTTTTTTTACAATTAAAATTAATTCTTTTAATTTATTATCTTCTAAATCAAAAATAGTTTCAGCATGAGTTTTATGGATAACTATGGTGTGTCCTTTGGTATGTGGCCGTACATCTAGAAAAGCTAAAGTGTTTTCGTCTTCGTAAATCTTGTGAGACGGGATTTCTTTGTTGATGATTTTACAAAAGATGCAGTTTTCCATTTTAATCAGTTAAGGTAAATAACTTTTATAAATCTTTTTCTTTGATAATTTATTAAAGAAACTAATAGCAATCTTTAAATATAAGAAATTTTTAATTAAGAGTATGATTGCAGTAAGAACTCAAATTAAGGAAATAGCAAAAGAAGAAGGAATAGATAATATTTCTGCAGATTTCTTTGATAGGTTTGATATCAAAGTTAAAGAATTGGCTAAAGCTTGTTGTAAAAGAGCAAAAGAGAACGGAAGAAAAACTTTGATGGGAAAAGACGTTTAGTTTTAATTTACTTCTTGATTTTAGGTGGGGGTGGCATAGGTAGATGTTCAATCCCTATTTCCAATTCTGGTAGAGATTCATCAACATGAACAGCTACTTGGGGTCCAAAGGTCATTTTGTGTTTTACTTCTAATAAAGGAGGAGAAATCTTTTCTTTTAGATTATTAATTCGTTCTTCAAAGTGATGCATTTCTTCAGTAGAATATTTTCCTGATTCTTTTATCTTAGTTAATTTTTCTTCCAAGATTCTTATTTTTTCTTCAGGAGGAACAGGAAGTCTAAGGGGGATTTTTGCTAAAGTCTTGTGATCAGCTACTTCTTTCTTGACTTCATGTTTGGCCATAGTATCTCCAACAAGATGGTGGAGTTTGTTTAATCTAGCCCGGAGTTCGGGAGATTTGGCCGCAGCTAATTTCTTACGAAGATCTTTTAATTGGGATTTAAATGTGCTCAGTTGATGTGAATGTCTTTTCTCTTTTATTTTGAATTCCTTTTCTAAAGAAAGAACGTCTTGGAGATGTTTTTCTAAATTAATAATTTTTCTTTGTAATACGGCTTGAGGTACTTTTTTATTCTTAGCCATATTTTTTATTTCATTGATTTTAACAAGAATTTCTCGACGGGGAATTCTAATAAGTTGCTGCTCGCTAGCCTTAGCTAAATTAAATAAAAGTTTTTTTGCTTTAAGAGCAGACATTTTAATGAAATAAGCCCAATGATCTTTTTTTCTCTGGTGGTGGAGGCAATGGTCCTTCTCCAGGCATTGAAATTGGCGGAGCTACTCTTGATGGGGATCCGGGAGGTGGTGGTGGAAAGCTAGGAGAGAAACTAGGTCTAGGTGGCGGAGATTGTGGATTAGGTTGAGGAGACGCCATCACTTTTGGTTTGGTAAACTCTTCTACTTTTTCAGAAATGGCCACCATTCCTTGAGCTATAGTTTCATTCTGTCTAACCACTGCATCAAGTTTTTCTTTGATGGTAGCTAATTCTTTAGAATCTTCGCCTTTGGTTTCTTCCAAAGCAACTTTGAAAACATTATTGAGTTCATGAATAGACTCTTTGAGATCTTCTATCTCTACCATAAGTTCATTTGCTTTGAGATCTGGTTCAGAAAGTTTATTTTTTAGTGCTTCAACATCGTACTTTAATTCTTCAAAAATTTTATGAGGGAAAAGTTCATATTCTTCAGCCATAGGGATCACCACTTTTTATGAATATTATTAAATCTTATTGCAGTCGTAATTATTGTTTTTTTGTTTATAAAACTTTCTATAGGGAAATTTTATAAATCATGGAGAAATGATTAAATTATGGTTTTTGAAGCAGTTATGGTAGTAGTGGGGTTAGTATTCTTATTAACTGCTTCCTATTCTGATATCAGAACTAGAGAGGTTCCCGACTGGATTAGCTATGGATTAATGTTTGTAGGGTTGGGATTGCGGTTGATGTTCTCTTTTGTCGAAGGATGGGAATTATTTGCAAGTGGATTGTTAGGGTTAGGAGTCGGTTGGTTGTTGGCATATATGTTATATGTGGCTGATCAATGGGGCGGAGGAGATAGTAAGTTGTTGATGGGAGTTGGAAGTTTA
Organism: Candidatus Woesearchaeota archaeon; assembly: GCA_018657845.1. Taxonomy (GTDB): domain Archaea; phylum Nanobdellota; class Nanobdellia; order Woesearchaeales; family GW2011-AR9; genus JABHWJ01. The sequence continues at coordinate 12,241 of JABHWJ010000010.1, forward strand.
GTTGGTTTGTGGTGGGGAAGTTATCAATTTGGTTGGTTTTTATTGGGATTGATATTTTTAGGGGCCTTTTGGGGATTGCTGTGGAGCATAGGGGTAGCAATTAATGGTTGGAAAGGTTTTACAAAAAGTTTTAAGAAACTTTTAAAGGAGTATAAATGGTGGCACTTGGGAGTTTGGATTTTTAGTGGAGTGATTGGGGTGTTGAGTATTTGGTGGGTTCCTTTGTTAACAATAGTGGGATTTATCTTGGGTTCTTTTTATTTGATTTGTTTTA
>JABHWJ010000011.1 GCA_018657845.1 Candidatus Woesearchaeota archaeon
AAACAAATAAGTATCAATTGGAATTTGTATTCCTAAATATCCTTCTCGATCTAACCTTATTACTCCTCCATAAACTGCAGGATATTTACTCTTATGCACCCCACTTACAGAAGTCGCTCCCATTAAACAATTATCAAAACCAGGAATTGTAAACGTAACCTCTACTCCAGATAAGGGCATCTTTGTACCACTATCTACCATCTTCAATTCTAACTCCCCTGCATCAAATTTATCTTCGTCACAAACCATTGGCTCAGCAAATCCACCAATTGGTGGAAAGGCAACACTCTCTAAATCTACTGCGTTATTATCTCTAATGTTGGCCTCTAAGGCAAAAGTAAATCCAAAGCCGTTTCCACTTAATGCATCTTCATCATAAATAGTAATTAATACTGGATAACTAACATCATATTGGTATTTGTAGCTTTGCATTGTAAAATCAAAATAAGAATTTTTTACGGTAAACGTTTTTGGGCTGATTTTCTCTCCTGTATTCAAATCAAAATAAGGGTCCCAATGAAAATAATCAAAATTAACATTTAATCCCTGTGCTTGAGGTACAGGAATAATAAATTTGTCATAAATGCCCTGATATGTCTCACTAAGTTTCGAATCTGGGTAATCATAAGTAACAAAATTATCGCTTCCATAAGTTCTAATCACAGGGACATTGGCAGACAAAATATTCTTAAATTTCTCTTTAACCGCACTTTTTGTCCAAGAAATAGTATTAAACTTTTCTAAACTCAATGAATAAGTAGGGGGAAGGGCATTTACATTGGCACTTCCATAAAGGCTAATTAACTCTAATCCTTGGTTCTCCAAAAAAGTAGTGTTTTTCTCCATTTCAAAAATTTCTTCAGCAACGGCATACATCTGCTGTAACTTCAGAGGTATCTGTACAAAGAAATCTTTGATTGCAGTATCCGAACTCCCATGAGAAATTTCTAAGGGATGTGCTATTAATATATTAACACCTATTGGGGTTATTGTTGTTATTGCCTCAAAATCTCCTTCTTTAATTACAAAACCCATTTCTTCTTTGAGAGCAGAATATTCATCCAAACATTCAGGCAATTTTTCTTCTAAGTATCTAGCCAATTGTGATTCTACACTCATTTCAGAATTTTGTGAAGAAAACTTTAAATCTGGTTTCAAAGCAACCATGGAATATTGTCTTGCATCGTTAGGAGCATCATTATGTAACCAATAAGGAATCTTTAAACCCCCCAACAAAATCCCATCATAATCTGTTTGATCGACATCAGAAAACTCGCCAACCAAATCAGGATAAATATATCCACCTTGTTGACCCAGAAGAAGTAAACCTTTTCTCGCCACATCCTGAATACAATCTTCAGTATATGTCTGCACCGGCTCAAACTCTTTTGGTAATTTTTCCACTACTGGAACTTCAGCAACCTCAAATTCTTCCTTAGCATCTTGCCCATAAAGAAAGATTCCTATTCCCGCAACTGCTAGAATCAGAAACCCAATAATTATAAAGATTGTTAGTTGCCCTCTTTTATTCATCTAGTTATCCTCTTTTTTATTCTCTTAAGTAAATTTTATTTATATATAAAGGTTGCGTTTTCTATCAGGATAATTAGTAGTAGAAACTATAACTACTAAGAAATAATATTAAGAAATTCTCGATCCGTCTTTCAAACCTTTAACCAAAACATCTTCTGTACTTGTTTTCAATTCCTTACTTTCATAAACAACCTTTCCTTCATTAACTAACATTTTAATTTTTTTGAAATCATCAAAAGTAATCTGTTTTTTATTATTAGTAAATCCTTCAAACTTAACTTCATCACCAACAACACTTTTTTCAACGTTAAGCAATTCAACTCTTTCTCCATCATCTCCAACTAAAATCATTGCTTCACTTTTCTCTCCACGTAATTTTGCTGGTTTCATATTTATAACAAAAACTGCTTTCCTCCTCTGTAACTCACCAACAGTCAAATATTTCTTCAAACCAGCAACAACTTGCCTCTCATCATCCCCAAAATCTACCTTTAATAAATACAACGAATCAGCACCTGGATGATCTTTAACTTCTTTTACCAATCCAACCTTCATATCTAATGGAAAAACCATTGACTGAGGAACCTTCTCAATCTTATCAACTAATATCTTAACTTTCCCCAACTTTCCGGTAAAACCAAAACTTAAATCAGAAAACCCTAACTCTTTAACTCCTAATTGTTTCTCTACTGAAGCAGAAAACTCTGGTAACACTGGTTTAATCAATATTCCTAAGACCCTAACTAAATTAGCACACCAAGCTACCTTCCCTACACTCCCTTCCTTATTCTTCCAAGGCTCGGCTTTTTGGAAATAACTATTACCTAAATCTGCAATTCTCATAATTTTATTAATTGCATCTTTATACTCTAAAGAATTATAACCTTCTTTAACCTCTTCAATTAACTCCAAAACTTCTTTCTCTAACTTCTTTTCTTCAACAACATCTTTAACTTCCCCATTATAATTCTTATCAATAAAACTTAACGTACGATAAATAAAATTTCCTAGATTTCCTACTAATACATTATTGACAGAGGCCTTAAAATCTTCAAAATCAATATCAATATCTACCAATTTCTTCCCTAATTTGGAAGCATAATAATATCTCAAACTTTCTGCAGAATATTCTTTCAAGAAATCCTTTGCAGTAAAAAAAGTCCCTCTAGATTTACTCATCTTCTTACCATTAACTGTGACAAATCCATGCACGGTTAATGTGGGAATTGGAATTCCTACCGCCATTAATATCGCCGGCCAAAACAAGAAATGAAAATAACTGATATCCTTACCAATAAAATGATGAACTTTTCCTTTGTACCAATAGTCTTCCCATTCACATTTTCCTTTAGCAACTTTATCACAATAATTCTTAGTGGAAGAAAGATAACCAATTGGAGCATCTAACCACACATAAAAATATTTCTTCTCTCCAGTTTCCTCTTCAGCACCAGGAATTTCAAAACCAAAGTAAGGAGCATCTCTTGAAATACACCAATCATCCAATCCTTGTTCTAACCAACCTTTTAACCAGTTCTTTACTTCTGGTTGTAAATCAGCTTCTTCGGAGTTAATCCACTTCTCCAACTTTCCCGCAAATTTACTCAATTTAAAGAAATAATGTTCACTCTCCCGCTGCACAGGACTTTTTCCACAAAGAGAACATTTGGGATTAATTAAATCCACTCCCTTTAATACAACTCCGCAACTTTCACAAACATCACCATATTGACCCAAGGTAGTACAATGTGGACAAGTTCCTTTCACAAATCTATCTGGAAGGCTCCGAGCACAACTTTCACAATAAATTATCTTAATCTTTTTAGTATAAATCAAATTCTTTTCTTTCAACCGACTATAAAAAAGTTCTGCTAACTCTTTATTTTCAGGAGTATCTGTGTGATAATAATTATCATACTCAGCCAAATAATCAGAGAAATCTTTCTTCTGTTCTTTCCAAAACTTTAATGCAAACTCTCTTGGTTCCTTACCTGCTTTCTTAGCGTTAATTTCTACTGGAGTACCATGCATATCTGAACCACAAATATAAAGTACATCTTTTCCCAATAATTTCAAAAACCTAGCAAATATATCTGCTTGAATGTGTTCTAATACATGTCCGATATGCATCTGCCCATTAGCATAAGGTAAGGCCGCAGTAACTAGGTTCTTAGTTCCTTCCATTTTAACAAACATAGAATCTCAATTTATATAAATATTACTATAGAAAGAAACTCTTAATTCTCGCTTGGATTACAACCAGGAAAATAAAACAACTTACTTCCTTCTTTTTCTTTAATGTCCGTTTTCCTTCTATTATGTTTTACTGGCGGCGTTAAACTCTTCTTTCTTTTCCTTTCAATTTTTTCCTTTTTTAAAAAATCTGGGATCTCTTTTCCCCTGTTTGCTTCGTAAAGAAGACCCAATCTAAATTCTTTCTGATGCATAAAATATTCTCCAGGGATTCTTCGAGTATAAGGAGAACCCATATTTCTTAATAAAAAAGCAATTGCTGGAGGGATAGCCTTAATAGCCAAACACCTCCCCAAAATATCTTGCATCTTCAACAAATAATCTTCATAACTTAACCGATTAAAACTAGAATTATCTCCCAATTTTGGCCTAAGATAATCCCCTTTTCTTATAATATAAAGGTTTAGTTTCCCTTCAGCCGATTCCAATTCCTCTCCAATTACTCTTAAATCATCATTCATTCCCACAACATCATCAATACTTAATTTCAATAAATCTTGAAGGGGGGTTTTTCGATATTCTTCCATCTAGATAATTTAAGGCAAACATTATTTTTAAATCTTATTAAGAAAAATAGAAAAAAATGAATTAATATTATCTAAATTAAAAGTAAATATTGAAGATAGATATGCTCTTTAAATTACTTTTTCTTCTTAATCTTCTTCAATTTCTTAGTAATTGGAATATTTGCTCCGCAATGTTCACATTCAATAAGATAAGCATCTACTCCCTTAAACCTCTTCCTTCGATATACAGTAGTACCTTCCCCTTCCTTATTACATTCTGGACAAGTATATTTTGCTTCCAAAGTTAAAGATTCTTCATGTTCAACTTTTTCTTCAGTATGACCACATTCTGGACAAACATACTCGGTTGAACGAGACTTAACTTTTTTAGTCTTTGGATCTACTGGTTTACCCATCTTGGCCTTACCACACTTAGGACATTTTTTTCTATAAACCCAAGCAAGAAGCTGTCCATCTTCGTTTGCTCGGTTTGTAAAATATAAACAATCATCCATTGATTCAGGTATAATTAATTTCATTTTTTATTTCACCTTTATTATTTTATTAAATAACCCCATACTTTTATTAAGTTATTGTTTTTATAAATTTGATTGTAAAACCATTACCAATATGTTCTGCTGGATCACGAAAAAAAAGTTTATCTAATTCTCGTTCATTGTTAAAAATATCATTAATCTTATAAGAATTATCTTCATTATCATTATAATGTTTTAATAAGCCCAACAAATGTTTTTTAGAATAAATAAAACCGGGCAATTCTCCACCATCATTAGTATAACCAGAAGCAGTCGTGATAAAAATCTCCTCTTTATTTCCACTAAATAACATTTTCAAACGTTTTCGATCTTCCATACGTTCAGGCAAGTAATGATTTTTAAGAGAGAAGAAAACAACTTCAACCTGTCGCGCTTCAATAATTATTAATTGTTTATGTTTAAGAACCTTTGCAAATGATTTAACACAATCCTCTAACAAACTAAGCATCACACTCCCAATACCTTGGCCACGATATATTGATTTAACAAGACGGTGAGAAAGTTCCCAGAAATAAGTACCTTTTTCTATTTCTTTTTCTTGGTCATGGTCTATTCCCTTTTTTTTAACTTCATAATAAAAATTTGCTATTTCTTCACCAGTATTTTTCTCTAATTTAATCCCAAACTTTTTAGAACCATTAAAAAACCAAGCCCTAACTTTAAAATTAATATCTTTATTTACTTTAACAACAATTATATTTTCATCAAATTTTTCTTCCAAAAGAACATTTGCAGCTTTTATAACTTCCAGAATAATTCTTTTACTCCATTTAATTTTCAAGTTTTCCACAGGAACATTTTCATATTTAGGAGGAACATACCCATAAGATTTATACAAATCAGCAATGGAACTAATTTTTCCTATTCCCATTCCCTTAATCAAAGAATCCTTAACAGCTTCTTTTTCTAACTTTCCTATCTCTCTAAGAATCTCTTCAATCGCAGCAAGCCAATGAACCAAATCTTCGACATCTTCTTCCGATTCCTTCAAAAAAGACTCCAACTTTTCTTTTAATTCCGAATCTGAACTGTATTTAGCAATAAGTTTTTCTTCATCCTTAATTTTATTCAAATCTGTTTTTAATTTACCTTCATAAAACGAAGCTAAAGATAATATTTTCTTTTCGGCAACTTGAAGCTTGTTCAACAAATCTTCTTCTTTTCCTTTTAATTGTAAAGAAAGGTGCGGACCCATTTCCTTTAAACCCCCAATAACCTCTTTCTCATAACGATCGGCCTTTCTCTCTCCACGACCAATCCAACGCAAGATCTTGAAAGCTTTTCTTAAGTCTTTTCGCTCTTTTTCCCACATATCCTCTTCCTCAATCTTTTTCAATTGATCGAGCAATGCCTGAGCATAAGCATATTCGGCAGCAACTTGCAAAGTTGCATGTTTAACATCCTTCTTAAGACCTTTTCCACCATGATGTTCGAGAAATTCTTTAAACTGATCCATTTTACTATTCAAAGATATTTATAGATAATAAACTTTTCCATCTTAAGGAGTCCTTAATTGCTTTAATCGTTTAACCACTTAAACTTCTACATTCACAACAATAACTGAAACCTCTATTCTTTGATTAATAAATAAATATAAACTCTTTTCAAACATACCTTCGATTATGGAATGGGATCCCAAAAAGAAATTAGCTTATTGGTCAGAAGAAACTCAAAAACCATTCAGAAAACAAGCAGAACAATTATTATCGGATCTTACTCACAACCAATTAAGAGTAATCTTAATTCCTGCTCCAAGACCCCAATTCTCAGGCCATAAGGTCAGAGCAGTCGAATCAGTAAATCCAGAATGGTACCAAGAATTATACGCTTTTCACAAACATTTCAGAAGAGACCGATCAGAAAGAGCACTAGAAAGAATTGTTAACAACCAAGACCAAGATTTCAAGGAATTAAGAAATTCTTCCCTTCCTTACACCTTTTCATACGATCAAATATATAGGGATTTAATCTTCGACCGCTTAACCCAAGGGCATGAAGAAGAAGGTTATTATTCTCCCCCAAATAAAACAATCTGTCAGTTTTTTAATATTTCTTATTAGGCCAAACCATACTGAAAATATCGTTAAATATAGATAGGTAACTTTATATACAGTATATTCCTAAATTAAACCACCACAAATGAAAAAATCTCTTGTTGCTCTTGTCGCACTACTTTCTCTAGCTGGTTGTACAACAACTAACAGAACTGGCTTTGAATTTATGTACAGAAACAACCACACTTACCAAGGAATCAAAACAGAATCAGAAAAAGAAAAAATCCGTTATGGAATGGGTGTCCAAGTTCTCAATGCCGAACAGAGAGACATCGACCCAGGTACTGAAGAAATTCCTTTTATTGGAGAGGTTGCTTATGAAGGAAAAGTTCGCCATAATCAAGTAAACATCAGTCCCGAAATTCACTACATGCCTTGGGGAATAAAAAGAAACTGGTTTAACTTAGAAACAAGAGTTGGTTTAGGAACAGAAATCCAAATTGAAGCAGATACTTACACTTATGATATCGAAGCAATGGATGAAACCCATGATTTGGATGGACCAATTCTTGGAATAGATATAGACAACAACTTCTACTTATCTGGAATGGTTCTGGTGGATTTCTGGAAAGTAAATACTTACTTTCAAACCAGATTTGACCAAAACAAAGAATTCGGCTTCGTTGGTGGGGTAGGCCTAGTTTGGTAATTATTTAATATTTCTTTTCAATTCAATAGAAATGGCATTTCTTTGCACCCTTATATATCTTGGACATTCAGTAAACTCTAATTTATGTTCTTTACAATATTTAACAATTTTCTCCTTATCTTCTAAATCATCATAAGCAACTACCACTACAAAACCCAAATCATCTTTATACAAAACATCAAAACTTTTCAAATCCGCTATCACCAACTCTCTTTCTTTAAGTAAAAGATCAATTCGCTTTGGTAATTTCTTCAATTCCTTCTCAATAATTTTCCATTGTTTCGTATCTTCTAAAACTTCCAACTCCAACTTCTCAAAAACCTCTTCATTCTTACTGGAAATAAATCCCCCTCCTTTAGCTTCTACTAATTTCCATCTCCCAAAACTTCCCAAGATTACATCAGCAAACTTTCCATCACACAAATCTGTTCCAATCCCTCCAGAAGCATCTAAAACAACTAAACAACCATACTCTTTACAAACTTCACAAATTTCTTTCATTGGTTGTTCTGCAAAATATCCTCCTGGATTCTGATAAAGAAAAACATCAAACTCTCCACCACTCAATTTCTCCTTTAAACCACCAATATCAATTTTAGCATCTTTACAATCAACAAACTCAAACTTCAAGCCCATTTTCTCGGGATAATCTTTATATGTTAACCATCCCCCTTCTGAAGGCACCAATAACCCTTTCTTAACTAACCTTAATGCAGATCTAATCGCAGAATTTCCTCTAGTAACTACCTCTACAAAATCATGTCCAGTTAGTTCTTTTAACCTAGCAATTACCCTTTTTCTCATTAACCCTAGAAAACACCACTTTCTTTAAATTACTTTTTCTTCTTAACAACTTTTTTAGCTCTTTTCTTCTGCACTCTTTTAACAGTTCTAGCTACCTTTTTCCGATGCCTTTTATCTTTAAACGCAGCTTTATTAACAGAAAGATTATACTTCAATTCTAACACCAATCGATGCATTAATATTCTTTTCAACACAACTCCTTTTAATGTGTCTCCACTAAAAACTGGAATTAAACCCAAATCTTGTTCGGCCATAGATTTAAACGCAGTATAACAGTTATCTTTAACCTTCAATCCTTTGATTTGAGATTTAGGCATAACTAACTGACCAACTTTAATCCTATGTTGAACATTCAAACCCATCTTATCAATTTTCTTTAAATCCAACAAACCCATAAATTGCTTCCCTTTCATAATTACAAATACGTCTTGGTCAACATCATAATATTTTTTCAACGCTTGATCAAAATCAGTTTTGGAATCTATCTTAACAATTTTCTTTTCCATAACTTCCTTAATTGAAACATTTTTCAAAACCTCTTTAATCACAACCTGTTCATAACTAACTCCTGCAATAAAATACAAGAACCCACCTAATAAGATAAACCAAACTCCATTTATAGTTCCAGTTACTAAACCAAAGATTCCCAGGAATATCAGCACCCCTGCAAAAAACTTTCCACCGGCGACAGCAATTCTAGTAGCTTTCTTTAAAGA
>JABHWJ010000012.1 GCA_018657845.1 Candidatus Woesearchaeota archaeon
ATCAACTTACAGAAGAAATTTTATGGAATTTATTTGTACAACAGCATTAACAATTCCATTACTCAAAATACCATGTTCAATAATTATCATGGAGTTTACTCTATTAATTCAGACAACACCACTATTTTAAACAACAACATCTCCCTCAGTGATGTCTATGGAGTTTTCCTTCATAACGGCACTTCTGGATCTACGGTCAAAAGCAATAGTCTTTACAGTAACCAATATGGAACTTACTTAAAACAGAACTCTAATTCCAACTCTATCAACAACAACACCATTTACAGAAACAGTCAATATGGAGTTTATTCTACTGGAACAACAGATAATTTAATCCAGAACAACACAATTTACAACAACACCCAAGGAAACATTTACTTAACGTCTTCCAACAACTTTGATCTACTCACTAACATCCTTTATCAAGGACCAATTGGGATCGAATTATACTCTTCAGACACTGCCGAAATTTATTACAACAACATTTCCATAAATGGGACTGCATTACAATTAGAAGATAGTGATGACGCAATTATTCAATATAATAATTTCTCAGAATTTGTTTATTTAAACAACAGTCAGAGCGCCACCATTAGATACCATGATAACATTAGTCATTTATATTTATACAACACCGCATCCTCTTTAATCCATGACAATACTTTTGACAACAGAATTACCAACTTCCCTTTCCAATTAGATGCTAGTACTAGCAACACTATCAGAGACAACACTATTCAAGGAGTGACCATTGGTCTCTGGCTTGTCTCTTCCTCTAACACCAACCAGATTTATGATAACTGGGTAAAATCAAACAATTTAGGGATTAATTTATCATCATCGAGCTCCAACATCATTTACAATAATTACTTTAGTAACACAGATAACACAGAAGACGATTCTTCTAACACTTGGCAAACCACCTATGGTTGCACATCAACCAATATCGTTGGTGGACCTTGTCGTGGGGGAAACTTTTATTCGGATTACTATGGCCTAGACGACGGCTCTGGATCTGGAGATCATTCTATCCAAGGAGATGGTATTGGAGATAATCCTACTTTTTACCAAATCTCTACCTCAACTCAAGACACCCTTCCAATTGTACTTTATGTAGCTCGTCAGTACTTCGCCCCTAACTCCCCATACAATGCTCTCTTCAATGCTGAAGGGAACATTTCCGGAAACCTATCAGATGGGGAGGTTGTTTCCAATGATGTTCAACTTATTCAATACAATGACTCAACCGGAAACAAAGCTTACTTAGAAATCACTGGACTATTTAATCAGTCAGATGTCCATGCTGAAACTCTAAAATTAAACATCACTACCAACAAGACTGCCGTCAACAAAACAGGAGTTACCGGGATAGAAGACGATTACTCATTATATTTGTATCACGGAAAATCTTTCGACGCAGGAATTTACATTTGTGAAGAGCAATACAATCTTTCCTTAAATGAAACTTGTACTCCTAAAACAGAAATATCTTCGATTGGAACCACTTCCAAAGGACTCACCTTTTCTCATTTTGGAGAATACTATCAACTGGATAACATCACTAACCAAAGCGTTACAATTGGGATAAACAGTACATCTCCTTGTGGATCAACTTTATTGCACGATGTAATCCTAACTGAAAATCTAGCTTGTAGTGGAAATGCATTCTTCGTCGGCGCAAACAACACCACTATTGATTTTAATGGTTACACCTTAACCGGAACTGGAACTGGAGTTGGAATAAACATCACTGATAAAACCGATGTAACAATCTTAAATGCCACTATCCTAAACTTCAGTACCGCAATCTATGTAGATCCTTCATATGACATTAACATAACTAATAACAACATTACAAACAATACTGTAGGAATAACTTTCATCGACACTAACGACAGCTACATAACTACAAACTACTTAACTAACAATACACTTGGATTTAATATCTCTTCATCATTCAATAATTATATTTACAACAACTATTTCAACAACACCAATAATACTAATGAACAAGCTAGCAGCAATAACTGGAACACCACTTACAACTGTTCCCTTTCTGGATACACAAACATCTTCGGAGGAAATTGTACTGGAGGAAACTTCTGGCATGACTTTGATGGTTGGGACACAAACCTAGAAGGTCTTGGCGACGCTTTTACCCCTTACAACAATTCAGGAAACACAACCGGAGGAGACTTCCACCCCCTAACAGAAATAGGAAAAATTGCTTGCGGGGGAACAACCAAGAATGTAACTAAGAATGTTACCTTGAACAGAGACCTACGTTCTTCAGGAAAATGTTTTAATGTGGTCACTACAGGGATCACTTTTGATTGTGGGGGGAATTCCTTAACTCTTAATGGTTTTGGTTCGTCCCAAGGAATAACCTTAACTAATGTTCTGGGGGTAACGATAAAAAATTGTTTTATTAATAATTTCTCTTCGGGAATAGATTTGGATAATTCTAACAATTCTATCATCTCAAATAACTCTCTTTTTGAAAATCAACGAGGGATAATAATTTCCAGTTCTAAAAATAACACTTTGTCTGGCAATACTTTTTATAACAATATCTTAGATGGGGTTTTCTTAACTAGTGCGAATAATAACACTTTATGGAATAACACTATTAGGGGCAATATTAATGGTATTTTTTCACAAAGTTCTTCAGAGAATAATACTATTTACACAAATTCAATCACTAACAATAGTGTGGGAATAAACTTTAGTACAGGAAATAACACAATATATAACAACTACTTTAGCAATACTGATAATGCCAATGATGGTGGGAAGGTAAATTTCTGGAACACCACGTACAACTGTTCCATCCCCAGTTACACTAACATAGCTGGAGGATCCTGTCAGGGAGGAAACTATTGGTCAGATTATTCTGGATCAGATAATGGGTTAGGAAATCTTACTGGTATCCCTAATGTTTCTAGTGATAATATTGGAGACACCTTGCTACCTTACAATAACTCTAATAACATCTCTGCTGCAAACACTGGAGATTTCCTACCTTTAATCGCTGTAGCTTCATCATCTGGAAGTGGAAGTACACCTGCTTCTCCTAGCACCGATGGAACTACTGGTGGGACTGGAGGCGGCGGAGGAGGAGGCGGAGGCGGTGGAGGAACCACTACCAAAGTAACTTGCACCCCTTCCTGGACTTGTACTGCTTGGTCAGAATGTTTTAATGGCAAACAAACTAGAACTTGTGCTGATGAAAAAGATTGCGAATCAAAATTATCTTCAAGTGAAGCAGAAAAAATTTCAACAACAAAACCTAGCACTTCCAAAACCTGTGAAGTAGAAGTAGTTGTAATTTCAGAAAAAGTTCTCCCAGAACCTACCCCTCCAAAAGAAGAACCAACCACTCCTGTAAAAACCTTAGCACTTGGTTCAGCAGCAATCTTAGTAATATTTTCTAGCATTTTCGTTTACTTTGAATTAGTCTACACACCGAGTAGATTAAAGAGACGCCTGAAGAAGATTAGCAAAGTCTTCTCCGAAGAATCAACTGAAGCTCTCAAGGACCACTATCATTACATTTACAACCTTTACTTGAGACTATCAGAAAACAAGAAACAAAATTATTACAACAAGGTCATCAAATTAAGGGAGAACATCGAGGAACAACTTAAAACCGAAAAAGAAATAGAGAAAATGTTAGCTGAAACTCCAAAATTAAAGGATCTCAAAAAACAAAAAGTAAACTACCTCAAAATAAACGAACTTTACCGAAAGATTCCACCTAAAACACAACAGAAGTTCTACAAAAACATCATCCATTTAAGAGATCAATTAGAGAGACGTCCACCGAGTTATTAGTCTTTTCTTAAGAAAGATATATAAATTTCCTATATTTTGATAGTGTAAATTAGGGGGAATAAAAAATGAAAATTGAAGAAATACAACCAAATCAAGGAAATATAGATGTAGTTTTTGATGTAGTAGAAAAAGGAGACGAAAGAACCTTTGAAAAATTCGGCAAACAAGGAAGAGTTTGTAATTGTAATGTGAAAGATGAAACTGGCACTATCAAATTAACTTTATGGAATGAAGATGTGGACAAAGTTAAGGAAGGAGATAAAATTCATCTAAAGAATGGATGGTGCTCAGAATTTAAAGGAGAACGACAACTTTCTGCAGGTAAATTTGGTGAGCTTGAAGTACTTGAAAACTCTTCCGCACAAGAAACACAGGAAGAACCTAAGGCTCCTGAACCAGAACAAGTTCCAGAAGAAAAACCAACTGAAGAAACAAAAGAAGATACTCCAGAAGAATCAACAGATACTGAAGGATCAGAATCTTCAGAATCTCTTGTCGAAGAAGAAGTTGTAGGATAGAAATTCTATCCAAACTTTTATAAATTCCATCAACAACTTAAAAATCATGCGCTTGTTACCATCACTTAGACAAAAAAAAAGATATCTTGTTTTTGAAGTAGATTCTTCTCAAGAATTTTCTCTCAAAGAAATTAAAGATGCAGTTCAACAAGCCCTCGATCTTTTCTTGGGGCAGTTAGGAAGAGCAAAATCATCTCCGTTATTCCTTTCTGAAAAATTCAATCTCCAAAAACAGAGATTTTTAATGAAAGTTAACCATAAATATGTGGATGAAATTAAATCTGCCCTTATCTTAATCAAAACAATTAAAAATAAACCTGTACTTTTAAAATCAATAATCACTGCAGGTACAATTAAAAAAGCGAATGAGGTGCTTAAAAAATGAAAATGCAACAACAACAACCAGTTGATAAAATGGGTTACGACAGATCAATAACTATGTTCTCCCCAGATGGAAGATTATTACAAGTAGAATACGCTAAAAAAACAGTTAAACAAGGATCGACTGCGATTGGAATGGTCTGTAAGGACGGAGTAATTCTTGTAGCAGACAAACGAATTACCGATAAATTAATGGTCCCTGAAGCAGTAGAGAAAATGTTTAAAATTGATGATCATGTTGGTGCTACTGCCGCAGGAATTATTCCTGATGCCAGAGTTCTAATTGATCGAGTTCAGTTGAAAGCACAACAACATTCAATAACTTATGACTCTAAGATTGACATAATCTCCATCGTCAAGGACATTTGTGATCTTAAACAAATATGTACTCAATCCGCAGGATTAAGACCATTTGGTGTTTCCTTGTTAATCGCAGGGGTTGAAGAAGATGGCACGCCAAAACTTTTCTTAACAGAACCATATGGCCTCTATTTCCAATACCAAGCAGTAGTCATTGGTGAAGGAGAAGGAGAAGTTCACCCCATCCTTCAAAAGAAATACAAACCAAATCTAACTATGGAAACTGGGCTTCAACTTGCAGTTGATGCTCTAAGAGAAGCTTTAGAAAAGGAATTCAACCTAGAACGGATTGACGCAGCATTTATTCCTCTTAATAGTAAGAAGTACAAAAAATTAAGTAGGGAAGAAATTAAGAATATTCTTAAACAATGAGTGAAGATAAATTAAATCTGGCTCGCTTAAAAAAAGCGGGCCATACTTTTGAACTTTCTATTGATCCAGAACTTGCTCTCCAGTTTAGAAAAAATCCTAATGAAGATTTAAGGGATATAATCAAGGCAGAAGGAGTTTACACCGATGCCAAAAAAGGAACTCTTGCCTCAGAATCTCTGCTCATGGACATATTTCAAACAGCAGATTTTAACAAAGTAGCAAAGATTATTCTCTTAGAAGGAGAAATTCAATTAACTTCTGAACAACGAGCTAAAAAAAGAGAGCAAAAGAAACTCCAAATAATCAACTTTATCCATAAAAATGCCATTGATCCCCAAACTGGGTATCCTCATCCGCCTCAGAGAATAGAAGCAGCAATGGAACAAGCAAAAATCCATGTCGAGGAACACAAATCAATAGATGAACAGGTAGAACAAATAATTTCTAAACTTAGGCCCATAATTCCACTTAAAATTGAACAAAAAAAACTGGAGATCACTATTCCTCCAGCCTATGCTGCTAAAAGTTATTCTCTAGTAAAAAAATATGGCAAGTTTTTACAGGAAAATTGGAATTCTGATGGGAGTTGGTCTGTAAAATTAGAAATTCCTGCTGGACTTCAACATGAACTTATTGACAAACTAAACTCTTTCACTCACGGGGAAGTTATTATTAATCTTTAGTGAACATTTTTCTTCTATTCTAGAATTTATAAAACAACCAACAGCTTTATAAAAAAGGACTATATTTTGAGAGAAAGTGAGAGAAAAATATGAAGAGAGGATATCCGTGTGAATTCTCACAATTATCGAAAAACGGATAAGAATATAAAATGAGCGAATTAATTGCAAAAGAAAGAAGTATAGTTATTCCTGGAGAAGCTTTGGCTGAAGGTATGGATTACCTACCTGGACAAAACACTTATCGGGAAGAAGAAAAAATTTATTCCAACGTCGTTGGCCTTTTATCTTTATCTGGCCGAGCAATAAAAATAACTCCTTTATCTGGACCCTATGTTCCAAAAGATGGAGATAAGATTATTGGTAGAATCACAGATATAACCATGACTAGTTGGAGAGTGAACACTGGCACTGCTTATTCAGCAATGCTTAATGTTAGGGATGCAACTACCCGTTTTGTCAAAAACGGAGAAGACCTTAGTAAAATATTTTCCATTGGAGAATTTATCGTGACTAAAATAACTAAAGTGACTTCACAAAAACTAATTGATTTGACTATGAAAAGCCCAGATCTTTACAAAGTCAGTGGCGGAAGAGTAATCAAAATAAATTCTCAAAAAGTACCTAGAGTTATTGGTAAACAAGGGAGCATGGTTTCTTTAATCAAGAATAAAACTGGATGCAACATCACTGTTGGTCAAAATGGTTTTATCTGGCTTAAGGGAGAACCAAAAGGAGAACTCATTGCTGAAAGAGCAATCAAATTAATTGAACAGAAATCACACCAAGAAGGTTTAACAAGTAAAATTGAAACCTTCCTTGAAGAAGAATCAAAAAATAACTAATTAAAATGACATATACAAAAAGAATAGACGGAAGAAAACTAGATGAATTACGGCCAATGGAAGCTAAGGCCGGAGTAATTCCTAATGCTGATGGTTCAGCTTACTTTAAAATAGGTAAAACTACTGCTTATGTTGCAGTTTATGGTCCCCGGGAATTATTCCCTAGATTCAAACAAGACCCTACAAAAGGATTACTTAGATGCCATTATGGTATGATGCCTTTTTCTGGTTCCGGAGAAAGAATTCGTCCAGGAACAAGCAGAAGAGCTCAAGAAATCTCAATGGTTATGGAAAAATCCCTTAATCCAGTCTTAGATTTAAGCGCTTTTCCTAATGCAGTAGTTGATGTGTTTATTGCCCTACCTCAAACAGATGCAGGGACAAGATGCGCAGCAATTTCTGCCGCCGCTATCGCTTTAGCAGATGCAGGAATTCCTATGACTGATATGGTAAGTTCAGTTGCAGTGGGACAAGTCGATGGAACAGTTCTTGCAGACTTAGATTACAGCGAAGAAGCTTATGATGCTATAGTCTCAGATGTTCCGGTTGCTATAACTCATAACAAAAAAGAAGTAACACTTCTTCAAATGGATGGAGAGATTTCTAAAGAAGATCTCATCAAAGCCTTAGAATTAGCTAAAGGCGCCACAGAAAAAGTTTATGAATTACAACGAAAAGCTCTAACAGAGAAATTTGCTGATAAATAAACGGAGAATCAAAATGATTATTAATAAAGAAACAATCGTGGAATTGGCCGGTAAAGATCAACGTATCGATGGCCGTAAATTAACTGAGTATCGTCAACCTATTAAAATAGAAACCAATATCTCTTGGACTGCAGAAGGATCTGCTAGAGTTCAAATCGGTGAAACAGTAGTTATGGCTGGAGTAAAGTTAAGTCTCGAAAAGCCATACAATGATACTCCAGATCAAGGAGGAATCATGATCAATGCTGAACTTTTACCATTATCTAGTCCAGAGTATGAACCTGGGCCACCACAAATAAAAGCAATAGAACTTGCTAGGGTTACTGATAGGGGAATTAGAGAAGCCAAAGCTATTGATATGAAAAAGTTATGTGTTTTACCTGGAGAAAAAGCTTGGTTTGTTATCATTGATATTGTTACTATCAATGACGCAGGAAACCTTTTCGATGCTGCCAATCTAGCTGCACTTACTGCTTTAAAAGCAGCTCGTTTTCCAGTTGTGGATCCTAAAACTGGAGCGATTGACTACAAAAAGAAAACTGAAGAACCTCTTCCTCTCTTAAAAGAACCTTTAGGAGTAACTGTTTATAAAATCAATGGAAAGCTTCTTGTTGATCCAAATATTGAAGAAGAACATTCTTACGATGCGCGTCTAACTGTTGCTGCCGACGAAAAAGGAACTATTTCTGCAATGCAAAAAGGAGGAACTCAACCTTTGACTGTTGAAGAAATATCTCAGATGGTTGAATTAGCCTTAGAAAAAGCAGACTTTTTAAGAAAACAATTAGATGAATCTCTTAAAAAATGAACACCGCAAAACATACCAAATATGAAAAGGCCCGAATGGTTGGGTCTCGTGCTTTGCAACTGTCTATGGGGGCTCCAATCCTCCTTAAGATGAGCAAGAAAGAAATGGAATCTCTTAAGTACAATCCAATCAAAATTGCCCTTAAGGAATATGAATCTGGAGTATTACCAATTACTGTAAAACGGCCACTTCCTAGGACAAAGAAGACTAAGAAAAAAGAATAATTTTTTTTCTTTCTAAAATGCAAAACACCGTAACTAAAGAAAAGCTAGAAAAATATTTCTCTATTACTCAAGAAGCTCTTGAAAAAGCCAAAGTTGCCCTTGACCAAGAAAGAATAAAAGAAGCCGAAGATTTCTATGATATGGCTTCTCGTTACTTCTCGGATGCCAAACATTTCTTTGAACAAGAAGACTGGGTCACAGCCTTTGCTGCCATTAATTATGCCCATGGATGGTTAGATGCCGGTGCAAGAATAGGTTTGTTCAAAGTTAATGATTCTCGTCTATTTACTGTAGATGATTAAGCATACCTTTATATTACTACTCTAAAGTACTAAAAGTAACGAAACATTTATAAATAGCTTCCAATTGTAACAACCAAACACATGTTCAAAAGAGGTTCTTGGGTTGTTAAAGGTAAAACCAACTAAATATAACTATTACACACGAGGTTAAAAACAAAATGATTGTACAAAAAGATTTCCTAAACAAACTTAAGGACTTTGGTCTAAACTCTTACGAAAGTAAATTATGGATTGCCCTCTTATCTCGAGGAGTTTCCACAGCTGGAGAACTCTCTGATATTTCTAATGTTCCTAGGTCTAGGGCATATGATGTCTTAGAATCTCTTGAGAAAAAAGGATTTATTGTAGTAAAAATTGGCAAACCAATAAAATACCTTGCTGTACCTCCTCCAGAAGTAGTTGAACGTGTTAAAAAGAAAGTTACTGAAGAAGCAGACCAACAAACAGGAATCCTTAATAAATTGAAGAAATCTGAACTTTTAGAAGAACTTAATACCTTACATACCCAAGGAGTACAAATGATTGATCCCACTGATAAAAGTGGAGCTTTCCGAGGAAGAAATAAGATCTATGAACACCTTGGAACTATGATCAAAAATGCTCAAAAAACTATTGTTATTTCTACTACTAAAGCTGGTTTAGAAAGAAAACATGATTCTCTTCACGCCGCTTTGAAAAAAGCTTCTCAGAGAGGAGTTCAAATTAAAATCTCTGCCCCAGGTAATATCAACAAAGAAGTTTTGGATAAGTTTTCCAAAATTGCTACACTTACTGGTAATGCTAAAAACCCAGCAAGATTTTGCCTTGTAGATAATAATCAGATGCTAGTCTTCTTAACTGATGATAAAAACATTCATAAAAGCTATGATTCAGCTATCTGGGTAGAAGCACCACACTTTGTTGCCCACATCAATGAGTTATTTAGATAACTTTGGAAGTTATATTCCTTTATTTTTTTGATTTATTTAAACCAAAACCATTTTAAACCCCCTTTCTTTCTTTTCAATTATGGCTACATACAAACAAGTAATCTTGGTAAGACAAGACCTTAAGCTTCCCAAGGGAAAATTAGCTGCCCAGGCAGCACATGCTTCTGTAGAAGCAGTTCTTAAATCTCCTTCAGAAACAGTCAAAGCTTGGCGGGCAGAAGGTATGGCTAAAATCGTCGTAAAAGTAAAAAATGAAAAAGAACTCATCAAATTCTTTCAGCAAGCTAAAGATACCAACATCACCACATCTTTAATCACAGATGCCGGAAGGACAGTGATTGCCCCTGGAACCAAAACCTGCGTCGCCATCGGCCCAGACAAAGAAGAAAAGATAGACCAAATAACTGAAGAACTATCTTTACTATAATTACAGAAATCTTTATAAAGGAAGTCAATTCTAAAACCACAATCAAATGAAAATTCCAAAAATCATTAAAAGATTATGTAGAACTTGTAAAACTCATACAGCTCACAAAGTTATTAATCAAAAGTTCAAAGGCTTAAACAAAGTCCACACTCAAACCAAAGGTTCTAAAACTAGAGCTAAGAAAAGAGGAAGTAGGACTGGTGTTGGAAACCTTGGACGTTTCTCCAGACCAGCTATCGCTAAATGGAAACGGTCTGGTGCAAAAACTTCAAAAAAAACAGATCTTCGTTACACTTGTGAAACATGCAAAAAAACTTCTGTTCAAAAAGCAGGAATTAGAACCAAACGGGTAGAATTAATATGAACTCTCAAACTAAAAGTAAATTCATTAAGGTCAGATGTCCTAAATGTAAGAACGAACAAATCATTTTTGGTAATTCTAGTAATGTTGTTAAGTGCTTAGTCTGCGATAAGGAATTGGCTTACCCGACTGGTGGAAAAGCAAGAATCGCAGCTCGCGTCTTAGAAGTTTTAGAATAAGTCCATACCTAACATTTATAAAGTATATCTTTTCTTAATAATTAAAATGATCTATAAACGACAAGGGTTACCCGACATTGACGAAGTAGTTTTATGTAAAGTTACTAAGATATTTCCTAATTCGGTTTTCGTTGATTTTTTGGAATATAATGATTCAGGGATGGTCCACATTTCTGAAATCTCTCCTGGAAGAATAAGAAATCTAAGAGATTATGTCACTGTTGGTAGACAGATTGTTTGTAAGGTTCTAAGAATAGATCGTGAACGAGGCCACATCGATCTCTCTCTTCGAAGAGTAAATTCTAATCAAAAAAGAGAAAAACTCGATGAAGTAAAACAAGAACAAAAAGCAGAAAACTTAGTTTCTAATGTAGCCAAAAGACTAGATATTCCTTTTAAAGATCTTTACAACCAAGTTACAGAAAAAATATTTCAAGAATACTCCTATTTACACCAATGCTTCAAAGATATTGTAGATAATGCTGTAAGTTTAGAAAAATTAGGCTTAGACAAAAAAGTTTCTCAAGAGATTGAAGAATCAGTCCTTGATAAATTCAAACCTGTTAAGATAACTATCTCTGGGACAATAAATTTAGAAACCTACATTCCAGAAGGGGTAGAAAAAATAAGAACCATTTTGTTAGAGATTGGAAAGATTTCCAAAACTATCAATGTAAATTATCTTGGGGCTGGAGCGTACAAACTTATAATTGAAGATTTAGATTATAAACCTGCAGAAAAAAATCTTAAGAAAATTCAAGAACTCTTAGAAAAATTTGAAGATAAACTTTCTAAGGCTTCTTTTAAAAGAGAATGAAACGAATTTTGAAGTGCCCTTCTTGTAATACTTATACTTTAGAAGAGACTTGTCCCAAATGTAACAAAAAAACCATTTCTTCTCAACCCCCTAAACTTCCCGAACAGGACAAATACGGCCATCTCAGAAGAGAGGCCAAAAAAAAGGACTGGAAGAAACAAGGATTATATTAAACAATCTCCCATAACTTTTATTAACACTAATCCCTTTCTTCAAATTGGTGATAAACATGTCCCTAAAAGAAGAACTTTCTAAGAAAATTCCAACTTACTTGCAATCCGAACCAGAATTTAAAACCCTGTTGGAATTGGTTCAGGTAAAAAATATTTCTGAAATGGAACACTTGTTAGATTATTTAAAAAAAGAAATTGAAGTTGTAGGAAATCTTCTTCAAGAAAGCAAAGGTGCAACAGCTGTTAAATCATTAAGAGATAAAACCATCCATTTAGAAGTTCTAAAGAAATGTCAGGATCTCGCCCAGAATTTATAAAAAATTAATAAAATAAAATAAGTTAATTAACACTCATAGTTAAGCGTCCAGTAACTGAAAATCCATCAACTTCTCCTTCCAGTGAGGAATCAGTCCCATTAATAAATAATCCTCCTTGGAAACCAGAGATCAATAATTCTTCATCATTTAACTTATAATCTAATTTGTCCTGGATATTTAAGCTTCCACTACCTTCGTTAACATTCAAAGATTCAAATTTGGTATTTACAATCTCTAAACTATCATAACTCAATTCTTTAAAAGAAACTTCTAATGTCCCTTTGGTGGAAAAGCTGATTCCATTGACTACTAACCTATCTGCTTCTCCAGTAGCACTTGTTCCAAAGTAATCAAATTCGAGTTCTCCATCAAAGCCTTCCAACAACATATCTACTTCCTCTAAATTCTGTAATTCTAATTCTTCCTCATTAACCTTAATTTTAGCACTTAAATCTCTAAATTTTAACTCGATTGTTTCTGCCTTAACGTTCCCTTCGGAAACTTTTGGAACAGTATCTAACTCCACTTTCAAACTAATCCTTTCTCCTTTAGGAACAATTCCCTCAACATCAATTTCTTTTTCTTGAACGCTAAGAATACTTCCATCTTCCCCCACTACTGCGTTAGTTAAAAAATTATTATCTTCATTAATTAGCATAATAACTAGAATAGCTCCGATCACAATTGTAGTTAATAACACATAATATTTATTTTTGTGGCGATGTGAAGTAGGATTTCCAATCATTTTTTTATAACCTCTTTATTATTATATTTAGATTAAAGATATTAACCATTTTTATACTTTTCTATTAAATCCTCAATCTGATTCATTAGCTTTGCTGGTTGATTGACATCTTTGATATGCAATTCTCCTTCTCCAGAAGCAGACCTCACGTGAATATTTCCATAATTTAACAATCGTTGGACTACTCCTTGCTTGGAATTAATATCTGATATCAACCCTACATAAATGTGCTTTTTACTTTGTCTAATTAAACCATCTACTATTAAAATCTTAGATGAAGTTAATTGTACTTTATGCATTAATCTTGATAATTCTGCAGTTCCTAT
This sequence comes from Candidatus Woesearchaeota archaeon, assembly GCA_018657845.1. Classification (GTDB taxonomy): domain Archaea; phylum Nanobdellota; class Nanobdellia; order Woesearchaeales; family GW2011-AR9; genus JABHWJ01. Next base: position 13,306 of record JABHWJ010000012.1, read on the forward strand.
AGAAACCATTGCCACGCCTACAACCAAAAGGGATAATTTTCCTAAAACTACTCCTTTAGAATATAACGCGGCCATTAAAATTATTAAGAAGGCAGCACATCCATATTCTACTAAAAATGACTTTCTAGTCTTCCTTACAGTGGTTAACACTTCAAGTTTAGAATCCTCTTTTTTTCCCATAAGTAACAATAACTAAAGAACAAACGTTTATATATTTTGTTGTCCTCTTAACTAATCATGCCAGAATTACCAGAAGTGGAAACTCTCGTCCAACAGCTGAAAAAAAGAGTTCTTGGGAAAAAAATCACCCAAATTGAAATCATTGATCCAAAAGTAGTTGATCCCAAAATAAAGAAAATTTCTCCATTCAAAATAACCAAAATTTATCGGAGAGCAAAATCAATAATTATAGAAACCAACAACAATTATTTTCTTCACGTTCATCTGAGAATGACTGGCCACTTTCATTTTGCTCCCAAAACAAAACTTTCTTCCCTAGACCCATACAAAAAATTTATTGTTGCCAAGTTTCATATTTCTGATGATTCTTTACTCACTCACAATTCTATCCGTAAGTTTGGACACATCAACCTTCTTAATAAACAGCAACTCCAGAAAGAACTTTCTAAGTTAGGTCCAGAGCCCCTTGATAAAAAATTCACATTAAAAAAATTCAAAGAAATCATCACTAAAAAATATAGGGCAAATGTTAAAACTACTTTGATGGACCAAAATTTCATTGCAGGGGTGGGAAATATTTATGCCCAAGAAGCCCTCTATCACGCTCACATTGATCCCAGAAGAAAGATTTCTTCTCTTGAAGAGAAAGAGATCTCTTTATTATACCAACAAATTCGCAAGGTCCTTCACAAGGCCATCCAACATCACGGAACGACAGTAGAAAATTATGTTCATATTGAAGGCACAGGTGGATTTCAAAAATACCTTGCTGTATACCAAAAAAATAGTTGTCCCAAAAAACATCCAACTAAAAAAACAACTCTGGGAGGCAGGGGAACCTTTTATTGTCCCCAATGCCAAAAATAAATAAATAAATAAATAAATAAATAAAATGATTAAAAAATTCCTTAAAAAACTAACTGGTGGAAAAAAATACAAAGACCGGTTCCAGAAATTCTACCATTCTAATAAAGAAAGAATCCAAGAAGAACGAAAGTTAACTTATCAGGAAAAAAAGAATAAAGGCATCTGCGTTCGATGTAAAAGGAAAGCTCTTTTGGGAATAATCTTCTGCAATTACCATAAACAGAAACAAAAACAATACAATTTCTCATCTAGATACAAACCAAAATGATTCCACCAAAGAAAGATAAGAAAAAAAAGAAAAGAAAAGGCGATGAATGGGAGATAACTGAAGACTCAGATCACCCAGTTCATGAGAAATATACTAAAGAAGAACCAATCAAAAAATAACCTCTTAGAAATAACCCCAACTTCCCACCTGAATAATATTAGAATAATTAATGGAAGATGGGGGAATAAAATTCCCCCATCCGAGCGCCTCCGGCCAGGATCGAACTGGCGACCGCACGGTGACTGTTTTAATAATTAACAGCCGTGTGCTCTACCGCTAAGCTACAGAGGCATAACTTCCCTTAGAATCTACTTACTTTATAAATATTTCTCTACCTTAAACCACTAGAATAAATCTCTTCTGCAATCTTCTCCATCAAAGAAACATCTTCACAGTTCTTGAACAACAACTCTCCATGTCGATGCACCACAATCTCAATCCCTTCAATTTTCAAAACCAACAGAATAGAAGTTTCCATCACCACCTCAAACTTTTCCTTTAATTTGCCCAAATCTAACTTTCCATTCTTATTCAACTTAGCAGAAAATGCTGCCTTAGTTTTACACTTACTCAAAATAAAATCAACCATTCTCATTTATTGCAATTATTTTTATATAAATTTACCGTTACTTGGCCACAGTATTTTATTTTTAATATATTTAGAAAAAGCCAAGTTAGGTGAATTTTTTTTCAAACTACCCAGAAAACACAAGAGTTCACCGTTATATTTATATACCCTACACTCTTTATCAACTCATTAATAAAGAGGTACACGAGAAAAGTTCTCGAAACCTTGAGTACAAAAAAGAGGTGAAGATCATGGCTAAAAAAAGAAAAGTTACTCGAAAGAAGGCTGCCCAACCAGTTAGACAAATTTCTCGAGCAGTTAAGAAAGAAGTTAAGATTTACCATATCGCCCATTATGCATTTTTTGCAGGATTGATTATTGCCATTTTGGTAGGAATCTTCTGGAAGTTGTTCGAAAAATGGTTAGGAATTAATACGCCTACTGTAATTGTTACAACTTTAATGGTTCTTGGTTTAATTGTGGGATTGTTTAACATTACAGCTAAAGAAACAATGCCGCTCTTAGTAGCTTCCATTGCAATCTTAGTTGCGGGCTTTGTAAACATTTCTTTCTTTGCTTGGATTGGTTTGACCTTAAGGCACATCTTAACAAACTTAGTTTATTTTGTTGTACCTGGGACAATTATCATGGCAATGAAAGTAATTTGGAATCTTGCTTCAGAATAAGTGATTTCCAAATAATTTTTTTCTTTTTCTTCTTTTTTAGTAATCAACAAAGTTTAAAAACCTCAGTTTTCTCTATGGTTAAAAGGTGATTTGAATTAGAAAAAAAGCTATAGACTGTCCTCATTGCAAAAGAAAAGTAATGATCTTTCAGTTTTCTGGACTAACTGCTTTATTCTGTTATTATTGCCACAACAAAATAAAACTATAAAAATGCAAGAACTCATTTACCTTATTGGTCTCACATTAACGCCTTTCTTAGAATTAAGAGCATCAATCCCTTATGGGGTTTTTGCCACTAATTTCTCTCTACTCTCTATTTTCTTAATTTGTGTAATCACTAATATCTTACTTGCCCCCATAATCTATTTCTTCTATGATAAAATAATCCATATTTTCCTCAAAATAAATGTCATCAATAAGTGTTATCAAAAAATTGTCACCAGAACTCAAAAGAAAGTTCACAAATATGTAGAAAAATATGGGATTCTTGGTCTAGCAGTTTTCATTGGCATCCCTCTTCCAGGATCGGGAGTTTACTCTGGGGCATTAGCTGCACATCTTCTTGGCTTCAGAAAACGTGACTTCTTCCTCGCCGCAACCATCGGAGTTCTCATCGCTGGAGTTATTGTCCTCCTTGTTTCCACAGCAGGCAATGGTGCCTGGAACATTTTAATCAAGAAAATCTAACCTAACTTCTCATCAACTTCTCTAGCCACTTCATTAAGTTCGGTAAACATCCCTTCCATATCTCTTTGTAAATCTCTAACCAAATTTTGCAGATTACTTTCCCGGAGAATATATCCTTCTCTTTCACGTAAAACGATTCCAGAATCCATTAATTTTGTTAAGTGATGAACTACAGTTCCCCGACTTAAACTCAACTTCTCAGCAATATCGTCTGAAGAAACATGTTTATTCTGCCGAGCCCGACGAACTAATGTAATAAATACTCTAAAACAACTACTATCCTTATCTCTCAGGTTAAATAACCCCAATGAATTTCCTAACCATTGTAATTCCTGATTAACATTGGGGGAATGAATTTTCCTTATTTTGATAATAGTTAGTTTTTTCCCCATCAAAACCATGATTCTTTCTCGATTTATAAACTTTTTCCAAAAACTTTATATACAAGTTACACTTTACATCACCCACGTTGAGTTTAAATCAACAAGAAATGTGTTTGAGGTCCAATATAAAAAATGGCTAAAAAAGAAAAACAAGAGAAAAAAGATGAATCACTAGAGATCAAAGAACTTTTACAAAGAAAACAAGCCGAATTAGAGAATTACAGAAAACAAGTCGAGAAACGTTTTATCGAAGCAAAAGAATTTGCCACCAAAGATATTATTTTACAATTACTACCAATCTTAGATAATTTAGACCTTGCCTTAAAATCTAATACTCACACCTCCGAGTTTGTTAAGGGGGTAGAATTAATCTACTCCCAATTTTTTTCAGTCTTAGAAAATAATGGTGTAAGACCCATAGACTCACTAAAAAATGAATTTGACCCCTACCTTCATGAGGCGTTAATGAAAGTTGATTCAGAAGAACCAGAAAACACAATTGTAGAAGAACTTCAGAAAGGATTCATGCTCAATGACAAAGTTATCCGTCATACCAAAGTAAAAGTAAGTTCTGGTAAGAAACCAGAAAATAAAAACAAAGATCAGGAGGAATAAATTAAAATGACAAATGAAAATAAAGATAAACCAAATGTTTCCGGTGCAACCATTGGAATTGATTTAGGTACTACTTTCTCTGCAGTAGCAGTTATGGAAGCAGGAAAACCAATTATTGTTTCCAATTCCGAAGGAACAAGAACTACGCCCAGTGTAATTCACATTAAAGATGGCGAGACCACGGTTGGACAAATAGCAAGAAACCAAGCCATTATTGATCCCACAAATACAATTCGTTCTATTAAAAGAAAGATGGGAACTAATGAAAAGATTGAAGTTGATGGAAAAGAGTATACTCCCGAACAGCTTTCTGCCATGGTTTTACAAAAACTAAAAAAAGATGCAGAAGCTTATTTAGGACAACCAGTAAAAAACGCAATCATTACTGTTCCTGCATATTTTAATGATTCTCAAAGACAAGCAACCAAAAATGCTGGAGAAATTGCCGGTTTAAATGTTCTTAGGATAATTAACGAACCTACTGCCGCTGCCCTCTCTTATGGGTTAGACAAACAAGATAAAACTCACACCATTTTAGTATTTGATTTTGGTGGGGGAACTTTTGATGTTTCTATTCTTGAATTAGGAGACGGAATCTTCGAGGTTAAGTCTACTAATGGAGATAACTTGCTTGGTGGAGATGACATTGATGAAATTATCATGGAGCACATTATGGATATTTTCAAGAAATCTACTGGGATAGATATTCATGGAGATCCTACCGCTATGCAGAGATTAAAAGAAGCTGCAGAAAAAGCAAAAATAGAATTATCCACAAAAACAAAAGCGGAAATTAGTATTCCTTTCATCACTGCAGATCAAAACGGACCTAAACACATTAAGGAAGAACTAACTAGAGCCCAATTCGAAGAATTAATATCTGATGTCCTCAAACGTTTAGAAACCCCAACTAAGAATGCCCTTAAGGACGCAGATCTTAGCATAGATCAAATTGATAAAGTTATCTTTGTTGGTGGATCAACTAGAATTCCTTCAGTTCAAGAGTTAATCAAAAGAATAACTGGCAAGGATGGAGATAAATCCGTTAACCCCGATGAAGCAGTAGCTTTAGGTGCTGCTATTCAAGCAGGAGTTATCTCTGGTGATGTTAAAGATGTTCTTTTACTGGACGTCACTCCCTTAAGTTTAGGAATTGAAACCTTGGGAGGAGTATTCACTCAGTTAATTGAAAGGAACACCACCATTCCAACAAAAAAATCTCAGATCTTTTCTACTGCCGCAGACAATCAGACTGCTGTAACAATTAGAGTTGGACAAGGAGAAAGACCGATGTTTAATGACAACAAAGTCTTGGGCCAATTTGATTTGTTGGGAATTCCACCTGCACCAAGAGGAGTCCCTCAAGTGGAAGTAACTTTTGACATTGACACTAATGGAATCGTTAACGTCTCTGCTAAAGATCTTGGTACTGGGAAACAACAAGAAATTAAGATTACTGGTTCTGGTAACTTAAACAAAGACGAAGTTGAAAAGATGCGTCAAGAAGCCGAAAAAAATGCTGCCGAAGATGAGAAAAAGAGAGCGAAAGTAGACGCAGACAACAACGCCGATGCCGTAATCTTCCAAACTAAAAAAGCTCTAGAAGAATTCAAAGACAAAATTGAAGAAAAAACTAAAAAAGATATTGAAGGAAAGATCAAAGATCTCGAAGAAGCTAAAGTCTCTGGCAACCCTGAAGAGATCAACAAAAAGATTGAAGAACTCAATAAAGTTGTCCAAGAAATCGGAGCTAAGATGTACCAAGAAGCAGCAGCTCAACAGCAAGCAGAACAAGCTAAATCTGGAGACGCCAAAACTGAAAAGAATCCAGAAGATAAAGGAGCAAATGGCGAGAAAGTAGTTGATGCTGAGTTTACTGAGAAAAAGGAAGAAAAGAAAGAAAAGAAAGATTAAATAATCTTTCTCTTTTTTATTTTTAATATGGACCTACCAACAGAAGAAGAGGTTGTACAATTACAGGAGTATTATCGTTTTCCTAATCATCTTTTAAACCATGTTAGGACTGTAAGGAAAGTTGTTCTATTCTTAGCTAAAGAGTTAAATAAAAAAGGAGAAAATTATAATTTAGAATTATTAAATGCCGCAGCAGAACTTCATGATATTGCTAAGCCTTTAACTTTTTCCAGGAGAAAACCAGGAGAAGCAGAAAAGTTTGGTTGGGACCCCATTCCTGAAGAAAGTTTCGATTTTTGGAAGGAAGAAAAGAATAAATTTCCCACAGATTATTCACACACTGATATGGGTGCCGAGATTCTAAAAGATTATCCCGAATTGGCTGAAGTTGTTGGTAATCATGCCATCAAGAATATACTTTATTCAGATTTGAGTAAGGAAGCAATTCTATTAAACTATGCGGATAAAATTGCAATGAGAAAAGTTGTAACCTTAGAACAGAGATTTGCTTATCTTAAAGAAAGATATGGCATACGTGAAGTCGAAAAAAAATATTTTGACAAATACAAAGACATTGAAAGAGAAATCTTTAATAAGCTTGACTTTCCCGCAGAAGAACTTGCTGAGAAAATAGAAAAAGAAAATCAAATAAAAAATCAAACAGAAAATGACCAATAAAGATTATTACCAAATTTTAGGTGTAGAGAAAAGTGCAACTAAAGAGGAAATCAAAAAAGCCTTTAAGAAGCTTGCCCTAAAATATCATCCAGATCGAGCTCCTGAAGAAAAAAAGAAAGAGTATGAAGAAAAATTTAAGGAGTTCAACGAAGCCGTCTCTGTATTGGGAGATGAAAAGAAAAGACAACAGTATGATCAATTCGGGTCTGAATCATTCCAAGGTGGAATGGGGGGCGCTGGCCATCAAGGTTTTGACTTCTCAGATGTTATGTCTCAATTTCGTTCTGGGGCTTTCGGAAACTTCGATGATGTCTTTGACCAACTTTTTGGTGGAGGAGGAAATCGAAGGAGATCTCGAGCAACAAGAGGAGCAGATTTACTTTACGAACTAGAAATAACTCTGGAAGATGCTGCCCAAGGAATAGAGAAAACAATTCAATTAAATAAACTTGAACACTGTTCTGAGTGCCATGGAAAAGGAGCTAAAACCTTTACTTCTTGCCACCATTGTCAAGGTTCTGGTTATGTAAAAAGAACTCAGAGAACCCCGTTCGGATTATTTCAACAAACTGGGCCCTGTCCTTATTGTCATAGCAAGGGAGAACTTCCCGAAGACTCTTGTAAAGATTGTGGAGGGGAAGGACTCGTCAGAAAAAGGAAAAAGTTAGAAGTTAACATCCCTGCAGGAGTAGATAATAATATGCGTCTTCGTGTCCAAGGAGAGGGAGAGGTTGGAACTAACAACGGCCCTGCCGGAGACTTATTTGTAGAAATTCACATCCCCACCCACAAATATTTTGAAAGAAGAGATAATGATCTTCACATCACTATTCCTATCTCGTTTACTCAAGCAGTTTTAGGTGATGAAATCGAAGTCCCCACAATTACTGGAAAAGCTACTTTGAAAATTCCTGAAGGAACGGATTCAGAAACCTTATTCAGGATGAAAAACCAAGGCCTTCCTTACCTCAATCATGTAGGTAATGGAGATCAATTTGTTAAGGTTCAAATTGAAGTTCCTAAGAAGATCACCAAGAAAATCAAAGACACTCTGAAACAACTCAAAGAAAGTAAACCCAATAAGAGTTTTCTTAAGAAAATCTTTAGTTAGTAAATCACCAAAACTTTAATAAACATAAACAATCCATTAAACCAACAGAGAACAAAAGTCTATCACCAATCTGGTATGGCACTAAGCTTACGAAGTAAGCGCATGTGGCATCTCTTTGGATGGTAGCCTTTGTAAAGGCTACATGGCAAAACCAAAATTCAAACAACGTTGTGCACTTTGTAAAAAAAATATGGTGGTTATTTATTCATTCCGCCAATTCCCAATTTGTACAGAATGCCAGATGAAAAGAATAGACAAACCAATTAAAGATCCAAAATACAAGAAACTTTTAGATATTCCTCAAAAATTATACGAAGAATCTCAGTTTTTAAGAAATATTAAAGAAGCATACCTAAGATTTGACAACTTAACCGCGAATCAAGTTGCCGCTTTCAAAAAAGTTGTTAAAGAATTAAAAGAAAAACCCAAAGAAACAGTAGAACCAGCAGAAACAGAGAAAAAAGAGAAAAAAGAAAAATCCACTTCTTAAAAATTTCAAAATCAACTATTTCTAATATATTATTAATATATACTCAAAACCCTGTTTTCAAGTTCCCAAAAGAATATTAATCTCCCTTACCTTCCATTAACCATGCCTATCAAAGCAAAAGATTATTTTGTTCAAGAAAGAGTTTTATCAATGCCTGCAAAGGAATATCTCCCAAAACACAAAAAAACAGAAATTAAACAAGCAGAACTTAGGCAAGTAGAAATCTATCAAAACATTTCAGATGGGATTTGGAACTTACCTGTAAGTATATTGAGGGCAACTAAAGGATTTCAAGGAAAAGGATTTCACCTAGAATTGTTAAGTATTGGCCCAAAACAAAGTTTAAACCCAATATCTAGATTTTATGATTCTTTAAAAGAAGAAGGATTTTTCGAACCCACCTCAACACCTAGTTATGCTGCAGGATTTTCAGATTATTATAATCCTGGTTTTCAATTAAATTTAATGTGTTCTTCTTCCAGCGAACATAGTCAAGAAAGCCATAATTTATTTTTAGATAAGGGTATGGGGAAGACATTATCTGAGCCCAGTTTAAGTGAAAAACTTGATAATTTGGTTGGATTTGACCTAAAATCTGAAGATTTTCCTCGTTTTTCATTGATGTTTTCACCAGAAAACAAAAAACCAGTTCTTGAATTAATTGTTCCCAATTCAATGATTTCTCAGCACAAGTCTTTATTTCTGGATAAAACAAGCATCCTGATTGAACAAACCATTTTACCTCTTGCCCAGGTGGATTATGCGGGTTACAGGAACGCTTTAGAAAGAATTCTTTCATGATTATTCCACAATTCTCTATTTTTAGAAACCTTTATAAACAACCCCCGCTCCCAAGCACTAAACCGTCAAGACTACCTAAGGTAGGAGGTCAATATGATTACCAAAGAACAAGTTCAAAAAGCAATCGAACAACTGAAACAAAATCCTAAGCGCAAGTTTTCTCAGTCTTATGATCTTATTATTAACTTAAAGAACATTTCCATTAAACAAAATCCTCTTGATTTCTTTACAACCATTCCTTATCCTAAGAAGCAGGTTAAAATCGCTGCTTTTGTTGGTATAGAACTTTCTTCTCAGGCAGAAAAATCTTGTGATTTAGTAATTCAAGAAACAGATTTTTCAAAATATCAAGATAAAAAAGTTTCTAAAAAGTTAGCAGAAGAATACGATTATTTTATTGCTCAAGCAAATCTTATGCCTAAGGTAGCACAAAATTTTGGTAAATCTCTAGGAATAAAAGGAAAAATGCCTAACCCTAAATTGGGATGTGTTATTCCTCCAAATGCAAATATAAGTGATTTAGCCAAAAGGCTCCATTCTACTATTCGTTTAGTAGCTAAGAAAGCAACCAATCTTCAATGTCTTGTGGGAAAAGAAGACCAACCAGATGAAGAAGTCATTGACAATATAATTGCGGCATACAATGCTACTCTCAAACAAGTACCAAATGAAATTCAAAATATCAAAAACGTTCAATTAAAACTTACTATGAGTAAACCTGTAAATTTATAAAATGGTCTCTGAAGTAAAGAAAAAACTTGTACAAGAAATTACCAAGAAGATTAAAGAATATCCAGTAGTTGGTCTTGTCAACATGGAAAATCTTCCAGCTAAACAGCTTCAGATTATGAGGGCTATTTTAGGCAAAAAAAATATTCTTATTGACATGGCTAGAAAGAAGCTACTTCAACTAGCTCTTAAAGAATCCAAACAAGAAAATATGGACCAGTTAACTGAGAAAATTAAAGGCATGCCTGCATTATTGTTTTCTAAAGAAAATCCATTTACTCTTTATTCTATCCTTCAAAAAAATAAATCTCCCGCACCAGCAAAAGCTAATCAAGAAGCTCCAAAGGACATTGTAGTTTCTGCTGGACCTACTACTTTTGCTCCAGGACCAATTATTTCGGAATTAGCTGAAGTAGGAATTAAAACAAAAGTAGATAATGGAAAATTAGCTATCATTGATGATACTACTGTCGCTAAAGAAGGAGATCTTATTTCCACCAAACTTGCTGGAATTTTAACCAGACTTAATATCCAACCAATGGAAATCGGTTTAAATATTGTTGCAGTTTGGGAAGGGGGATCAATTTTCACTCCTAAACATCTTCATATTGATAAAGAAGAATATCTTAATAATATTACTCAGGCTGCTCAGTGGGCTTTCAATCTATCTGTTGAATCAGCTTACCCAACTAAAGATAACATTGGACCACTATTACAAAAAGTATTCCAAGAATCTAAATCACTTTCATTAGAACATAATATCTTAACTGATTTAACTGCTGAAGAAATTTTGGAAAAAATAGAAAGAGAAGCTATTTCCCTAAAAGAAACTGCTAACGTCGAAGTAACAGAGAAACCAAAAGAAAAGCCAGCAGAAGAGAAACCAGAAGAAAAAGAACAACCTAAGGCAGAAGAACCTGTAGAAGAACCTAAGGTTGAAGAAAAACCTCAAGAAGAGCCTGCCGAAGAGAAACCAGCAGAAGAAAAAGAAGAACCCAAGGAAGAAAAGCAGGAAGAGAAAACTGAAGAACAACCTGAAGAAGCTGAAACTCCTGCTGAAGAAGAGAAACCAGCTGAAGAAAAACCAGCAGAAGAACCTAAGGTTGAAGAAAAACCTCAAGAAGAGCCTGTTGAAGAACCAGTTGAAGAAGAACCAGTAGAAGAGAAGAAAGAGCAACCAGAAGAAGCCCCTGCTGAAGAGAAACCAGAAGAAAAACCAGCAGAGAAAGAAGAACCTAAAGAAGCAATCCCTTCTGCGGAAGAAATGATCAAGGCTACTCAGGAAAAGTTTGCTCCTAAGGAAGAACCCAAAGAAGAAAGAAAAGAAGAGCCACAAGAAGTCCCTTCTGCAGCTGACCTTATAGCCGAAGAAAAAGAAACTGCAGAAAAAGAAAAGCCATCTCAAGAAATAGAAGAAGCCGAACAGCTTTTTGATAAGTTAAAAAAAGAAGGAACCTTGAGAAAGGAAAACTAATAACACTCACAAATTCAATGGAGGAATCAAAATGGAATATATATATGCTGCAATGCTTTTACACAAAGCAGGAAAAGAAATAAACGAAGATACTGTTAAAAAAGTATTAATCGGAGCTGGTGTCGAAGTTGACGAAGCCCGTGTTAAAGCTTTAATAGCTGCCCTTGAAGGTGTTGATATTGAAGAAGCCATCAAGAAAGCTGCTGTTGCTGCTCCAGTTGCTGCTGCACCCGCTGCTGCAGAAGGTGGAGATTCTAAAGCCGAAGAGAAGAAAGAAGAAAAATCTGCAGAAGAAGAAAAGAAAGCTGAAGAGTCAGCTGCTGCTGGTTTAGGCGCTTTATTCGGCTAAATAGTTTAAAATTTTTTGCCTTTTTTTATATTTATATTGGCAACACCACATTCCTATGGAAGAAAATATTAATGAATTGCGAAAAGAATTTCAGCAAACGAAAAGAGACGTTTCTAGGTTGAGGTCTAACCTCAGCAAACTTAGTCAAGATAACAGAAAGATTTCTCTAGAATCTAAAGAGATCCGTTCTAAACTTTCTTCTAACAATCAACAGATTAAAAGATTAAAGAAAGAACGTGATGATTTCACTAAAAAAGTAAAAGAAACAAAAGAAAAAAGAGATAAATTAAACAAAGAAGTAAGGGAAAAGTCTTCAGATAAGAAAGAAATTGACCAAAAAAAGAAAGATCTTTTCGATAAGCTCGACGTCAAAGAAGATCCACGCCAGCTTAAATCCCAAATAGAAAAATTAGAAACAAAAATAGAAACTGAACCTATGGGTTTTGAAAAAGAGAAACAAATAACTAAGCAAATCAAAGAATTAAAGAAAACTTACAAGAAAATAGAAGCCGTGGGGGACGCATGGAAAGAAATAAATAATGCTTCCAAATTACTTTCTTCTTCTAGGAAGGCAGCAGAATCTGTTCATAAAGAAGTCCAAGATTTTGCTCGCCAATCCCAAGAAAAACACGAAGAGATGAAAGTCTTACTAAAAGAAAACAAATCTCTTAAAGAAAAAGAACAACCTTTTGCAGAAAAACTTCTTGAAATAAAAATAGAATTTGAGAAAGTAAAAAAAGAGTTAGATAAAAGTATTGAAAGATTCACTGAGTTAGGTAAGCATTTCACGAATGAAGAAGAAAAATCTTTCAAAGATAAAGTTAGAGAAAAAACCAAAGAAGTAAAAGAAAAAATGAAGAAAGGAAAAAAATTAAGCACAGAGGATATTCTTGCCTTTCAAGCTTCTAAATAATTATCATCTTTTTAACTAAGTTCTAAATATTTTCTAACAAGTCACTTTTACTTATTAATCCTTTAATCTCTCCTTTCTTCCCTACTAAGACCAATGGAAAAACCCGTAGAAGATCCATCACAACTTTTTTAGGAGTTTCTAATGAAACAATGGGCGGAACTTCTTTCATAATTTCTTTAACCTCTTTTCTCGCCAAATTTTCACTCCAATTATTTAAAATCACACTTTCAGAGATTAAACCCACTACTTGGTTCTTATTCCCAATAGGGATTTGTGAGATGCCATATTTTTTCATTTTCTTAATCACTAATAATATTTTTTCTTCTTCACCAATATAAATAATTTTTTTATTCATTAAATCCTTGGCTTGTAATTCTTCTTTCTCTTCTGCCTTATTCAAAACTTCCAGGATCCTTTTTGCCTTGCTATATGTGGGTTCTATTTTTCCAGACTCTAACTTGGCTATAAAACTCTGTGAAACCTCGGCCCGTTCTGCCAACTCTTTTTGGCCCCATCCCAATTTCTTTCTCAATAGTTTAATTTGTTTTAATTCTTCCATGTTACTACTCTAATAATATAACTATTATATAAATATTCCTATAGGAATATATCTTTCAAAAGAATTTATATTAAACTATTCCAAACTAAGCAGAATCTAACAAAATAAATAATCACTTGAGGTGTTAAAAAAATGAGTAATACATATTTAAAACAAGCATTGGCCGAACCAAATATTGCCAAGAGAGTAAATCCTGGACTAAGTGGTGCAACTTTCATTGATAATGTAATTGGTGCCGTCGAAAGAGAGATCTTCCACCAAGGAACAAGAAGTGAACTGGGAGCATTATATGATGGATTAAAATTAGAATACCCTGCCCACTTTAGTAATGATAAAAGAGTTCAATCAACAAAAGAAAAAAAACATGGCTATAAAGCAAGAAATGGTTTTTAATGGAGGAAAAATAAAATGGCAAACAGATATTTATTTACTAGTGAAAGTGTAACTGAAGGACATCCAGATAAAATGTGTGACCAAATTAGTGATGCAATTCTAGATGCAATTTACAAAGAAGATCCGCAAGCAAGGGTGGCAGTTGAATGTTTAACAAAAACAGGTTTTGTTGTTGTTGCTGGAGAGGTTACTACTAAAACATACATCGACGTACAAAAAGTTGTTAGAGATACAGTCTTAGACATTGGTTATGATAAACCAGAATTTGGTTTTGAAGGATCAACCTGCGGAGTTTTAGCAGCAATTTCTGAACAATCTCCAGACATCTCTCAAGGAGTATCTGAAGGAGAAGGATTATATGATGAACAAGGCGCAGGTGACCAAGGTTTAATGTTTGGTTATGCTTCTAATGAAACTCCCGAGTTTATGCCCTTACCTATCATTCTTGCCCATAAATTAACTAAACGACTTGCCAGCTCAAGAAAAAGAGGAGAAGTTTGGTATCTTCGTCCCGATGGAAAATCTCAAGTTACGGTCGAATATGAAAATGGTGTTCCTAAAAGAGTAGATACCGTAGTCATATCTACCCAACACCACCCAGATGTTGACTTAGAAACTATTCGTAGAGATATGGTCGAAAAAATAATCAAACCAATCTGTGCTGACTGGATTGATGAGGACACAAAATATTTTGTCAACCCCACTGGAAGATTTGTTATTGGTGGCCCAGTAGGAGATGCTGGAGTTACTGGAAGAAAAATCATTGTAGATACATATGGAGGACATGGTTCTCATGGGGGAGGAGCATTTTCAGGAAAAGATCCTAGTAAGGTAGATCGGTCTGCTTCATATTATACAAGATACGTAGCAAAGAATGTTGTTGCTGCAGGATTAGCAGATAAATGTGAAGTACAAGTCGCTTACGCCATTGGCGTATCCAAACCAGTTTCCATTTTAGTTAATACCTTCAACACTAACAAAATTCCAGAAGAAAAAATAATTCAAGCAGTGGAACAAACCTTTGATTTCCGACCGAAAGCAATTATTGATCATCTGAACTTAAGAAGGCCAATTTACCGGAAAACCGCTGCGTATGGACATTTTGGTAGAGACGATCCGGATTTCACTTGGGAAAAAATAGACAAGGTCGAAGCCCTAAAACAAGCAGTTGGAAACAATCCATCTCTCCAACCAGAAACCTCCGGAGAACACCCAACTTTTTAATTTTTTATTTTCTTTCTAATTCTTTTAACCAGATTAAACCAACTTTAATCATTAACTTATTAAACCGATCAGAAAGTTTGTATGTTTTTTTATATAAATCATAATCAATCAAACCCATTCCCCTCATAGGGGTAAGGATTCGATCATAAAATTGTCTTTTATTATAAGAAATTTTAACTTCTCTATTTAATATGGGAGATTTTCCTTCCGGTTTAATAATGATTTCTCCATCATGTAATTTTTGCGCAAAAATTCCCATTTCTGTTTTTCCTATTTCTCCACCATTGCCTTTGATGTGACTAAACAATAATCTTCCAACTAGTTCTTGTTGTTCCGTTGCGAAGACAATCTTAAATATATCCTCTGGAAGATTTTGTTGATCAAATAAGATAACCATTAAAAATAAAATTCTATCTTAATATATAAATGTTACTAAAATGTATACTGGATAATGACAAATAAATCAATGAAAAAAAATAAAACAAAAAAAGCAAATAAAATCCGACAAAGAAATAACTATCCAATTCTTCACCAAAAAGAGCAAAATTGAGATTATAACCCTAATTAGAGAAAACTTTATAAAAAGAACACAATACAAAGCAGTTATATGGGACGTATTAAGACTAAGTATATAAAGAGAAAAACCAAGGAACTTTGGAAGCTACATGGAGATAAATTTACCACAGATTACACTGCTAATAAAGAAGTTGCTAGGACGTTAGTTAAGACACCTAGTAAAAAACTAAGAAATATTGTTTCTGGTTACATCACCAGACTCAAGAAGACAGAAGATTAGTTGAGGGTGGAGACTAAGTCTCTGGCCTAGTAGAATTGGGGTAGACCAAATGACGAACGACAACTCTATATTTATTGGAAACAAACCTTTTATGAATTATGTGACTGGGGTAGTAATGCAGTTCACCACCAAGGGTGCCAACGAAGTGATTGTTAAGGCAAGAGGAAAATTCATCTCTCGTGCTGTAGATGTATCCGAAGTGGCCAGAAAAAGATTCTTAGATAATGCCATAGATGTAAAAGACATTCAAATTGACAGCGAAGAATTTGAAAACAAAGAAGGCAAACAAGTAAGAGTGAGTAACATTGAGATCACTTTAATCAAAAAAGATTAATTCTTTATCTTTTACCATAACTATGGCCTTAATTCAATTAAAGATAATCCTTATCAAATCCAAAAATCTTCACCAATAACTTCTCTATAATCATCTCTCCAGAATAAACACTACCAATATATACATTCTGATCTAATTTAGAATCAGAAGAATAAACATCCCTAAAATAATTATCAAGTGACATCTCCTAAAGAAATCACCTTTACTTATTAAAAATTATTATTCTAGAGTCTTCATTACTTTCTCGATCTCTTCAAAGCTTTTAGCTCTTCCAATCTTGTCACGGACTCTACTGGCCCCAATAAAACCTTTAGTAAAACTTTGCGCATGGAATTTAACATGCAAAAAACCTACCTTATATTTCTCTGCCGATTCTAAATACTCAAAGAAATCTTCTATTTGTTGTTTTCTATCTCTCTCAGAATAACTTCCTTTTTTATTAAACTGCTCGATTTGTTTAAACAAATAAGGATTCCCCACAACACCTCTCCCAATCATTACAAAATCACATCCAGTCTCCTTCTTCATCCGCACATAATCTTCCACAGAACAAACATCTCCATTTCCAGCAACCGGAACACCTAAACTATCTTTAACATTCTTAATCCAACTCCAATCTGCCTTGCCAGTATATCCTTGTTTCTGAGTTCTAGCATGAATCGCAATCATCGCTGCCCCAGCTTCTTCACAAACTTTAGCAACTTCAACAATATTAATATTATTCTTACGAATCCCTAGTCTCAACTTACAAGTAACCGGAATTTTAATGGCAGAACTAACCGCCTTAACAATCTCTCCAATTTTATTGGGCCTTTCCAACAATGCAGATCCAGCACCTTGCTTTATTATCTTAGTAGCAGGACAACCAAAGTTAAGATCTAATACTTCACATTTATCTTCACAGTACTTAGCTGCCTTAACTAACATCTCCACATTTTGCCCAAACAATTGAATTACTCTTGGCTTCTCAGCAGCCACAATATCAATCATGCCCAAGGTTCGTTTATTCCTCCTAGCAAGAGCATTTGCAGAAATCATTTCTGTCACTGCCATCCCTGCCCCATACTTCCTACATAGGACTCTAAAGGCTACATCAGTAACTCCGGCCATGGGGGCAAGTATCGTATCCGATTTTAACTTCGGAAATTTCATACCTCTATTAAGCCCCCAAATCTTTATAAAGTAACCCTTTTTCTAACAACTCAATGGCCAAAAAAACAGCAAAGAAATCTGAAGTAATTCAACCAGAACTAAACATCGCTTTAGTTGGTCATGTAGATCATGGTAAAACAACTTTAACAGAACGGCTCAGTGGAAAATGGACTGACACTCATTCTGAAGAATTAAAGAAAGGCATCACTATTAGGTTAGGTTACGCTGACTTCTCCATCTATAAATGCGAGAAATGTGATTCCTACACCACAAAGGAAAAATGCATCAAATGTAATTCGGATACAAAATTTATTAGAAAAATATCTCTTGTCGACTCTCCTGGCCACGAAAGTTTAATGGCCACTATGTTGTCAGGAGCAAGTATTGTTGACGGAGCTATCTTACTGGTTGCCGCAAATGAGAAATGTCCTCAACCACAAACTAAAGAACACCTCATGGCCCTTCAGATTTCTGGAATCAAAAATGTCTTGATTGTACAAAACAAAATTGATCTGGTTACTCATGAAGAAGCCCTTAAGAATTATCAACAAATTAAAGAATTCCTTTCCACTACAGATTACAAAGATGTTTCTATTCTCCCACTTTCTGCTCGAGCTAATGTTAATGTAGATATTTTAGTTAAAGCCATCCAAGAGTTTTTTCCTACTCCCGAAAGAGATCTTAAAAAGGACCCCATCATGTTAGTTGCCAGATCATTTGACATCAATAAACCCGGAACTAAACCAGAAAAAATAATTGGTGGTGTTCTCGGTGGAACTGTCAAAGAAGGTAAACTAACAGTAGGAGACGAAATTGAAATCCTCCCTGGAAGAATGGTTGAAGAAAAGAACCGAAAAATCTGGAAACCACTCAAAACCAAAATCACTCAAATTTTTTCTGGAGGAGCACCCGTAGAAGAAATCCTCCCCGGAGGAAGTATGGCTATCTCCACAACCTTAGATCCATCTATCATAAAATCCGATTCATTGGGTGGGTCATTAGTTGGACTTCCAGGTAAACTTCCCATTGTTCATTATCAAATAACCTTAGAAACTCATCTTCTTGAAAGAGTAGTTGGAACCAAAGAAGAAACTGAAGTTAAACCTCTAGCTAGGAATGAACCCTTAATGCTTAATGCCAATTCTGCAGTAACTGTCGGAGTAGTCATTGACCCTTCAAAGAAAAAAACTGTTTGTGTTCTCAAGAGACCAATCGTAGCCAACCCTGGAGACAGAGTTACCATTTCTAGAAGGGTAGGAGACCGGTTCAGATTAATTGGTTATGGTATCTTAAAATAATTCTCAAATAATTCCCTCAAAAGAATTCAAAAATCTATTTTATTTATCTTCTTTTACTTAAAATTTCTTTGACCCTTTCTGGATGATTACTGATTATCCCTGCAACATTATAACTCAAAAGCCCCTTAATCTTTTCATATTCATTTACTGTCCAAACATAGATCGGAACTCCTAATTTCATCACCAACCTAATCATCCAAATTTTATTAAAGAATTCATAACTCACTGAAAAGAAATCCACTTTCTTTTTAATAAATAAATATGCAAACAACAATCTCCAAAAAGAAAATTCCAATACATAACCACTTTTCACTCCATCATTTAATCTCTTGAAGTTTTTTAATATTTTCCAATTACCTGAATGTATCCAAACCTTTCTCTCCAACCCCTTAAGCTCATTAAGAACCAAGGCCTCATTTCCTTTAAGAGAATCTTTTAACTCCACAATCACCCCGCACCTGTTGTTAATAACTTTCAATGCCTCTTCCAAAGTAAGAATTTTCTCTCCAGAACCAAAATCATGCTTTTTCAACTCCGCCCAACTCATCTCCTCAATTTTTCCAGAACCATTCGAAGTTCTACCCATTTCACTATCATGAATCGCCACAACTACATTGTCTTTTGTTTTTTGAACATCCAACTCAATCATATCTACTCCTAATTTCACCGCTTCTAAGAAAGATTTCTTAGTATTTTCTGGAGCAACAGAACTATAACCTCTGTGAGCAATGTTCAAAATTTTTCCCATTTACAACATCCCCCCTTTTTGTAAATCCCACAATCGCCTATACAACCCTCCTCGTTTATTAGCCAGTTCCTGATGAGTTCCAATTTCTACAATCCTGCCTTCATTTAATACTACTATTTTATTGGCTTTCATTATTGTTGAAAGTCTATGGGCAATCATAATTGTAGTTCTACCTTTCATCAACTTCTCTAAATCTTTTTGTATCTCTAATTCTGTCTCAGAGTCTAGGGCAGAAGTAGCTTCGTCTAACACCAATATTTTCTTATCTGCTAATATTGCTCGGGCAATAGAAACTCTTTGTTTCTCCCCACCAGATAATTTAACCCCTCTTTCTCCCACAATTGTTTTTTCTCCCCGGGGCAATCTCTTAATAAACTTGTCCAGTTGCGCAAATTTTATCGCCCTCCACACTTCTGGTATACTTGCTTTAGGATTAGCGTAAGAAATATTAAACCAAATAGTATTATCAAAAAGTATTGGTTCTTGTGGAACTATACTCATACTATTTCTCAAGCTTTCTTGGGTAATTTCAGCAATATCTTGTCCATCTATTAACACCCTACCTTTATTGAGATCAAACAACCGATATAATACTTTAATAATTGTTGTTTTTCCAGATCCTGAGGGTCCCACTAAAGCAATCTTAGTTTTTGGTTTAATCTTTAAATCAAAATTCTTTAATACTGATACATCTTTAAACCTCCCTGGATAAGCGAAGTCAACTTTATCAAATTCGACCTCTCCTTTAGTTACTTTTATTTTTTTTGCATCAGGAATATCCTTAACTTCATTTTCTTCTTTAAACATAGAAAACAATGCTGTAACGTCTACATTACTTCTTATTAGGGATCTATATCCATGCATAAAACTAAACAACATTGGAATCAGTTTCCAGACGGCCGCATAAATCAAAGTTATACTTCCTAAAGTCATCTGACCATCTAAAAAACTTCCAAAACTTAGATAAAATATTGCTGAAACCCCCAATCCCAAGATCATTGTTTGCACTGCTGATGCCCAAGTAAAATAATTCCAAAAATCATATCTCGCATCTCTTAACCGATGAGACAAGCCACCAAAATAACCAATCGTCCTTTTTTCTTTACCAAAATATTTTACTGTTTCGATATTTGCAAACACATCCGCTAAATTTTGTTTCAATATATCTTCCCTATAATTAGCTTCATTTTGAGGAATCTTTTGTTTATGAGTAAATAAAATTCCTGCTGTAACAAAAGTAATAGTCATTACCAACAAAGCAATTGCAGTAGAAAAATCAAAATAAAAAATTACTCCCGCCGAAATAATAAACCTAAATAACACTGGAACAAAATGGAAAATAATTGCATCCATCACAGATTCAACTTTACTTACCCCTCTAGTGAACTGAGAGATTATCGAACCAGTTTTCTTGTTGAGATGAAAACGATAGGAGAGATTTAAAATATGTGAAAAAGATTTCTTTTCTAAATCACTCATGGTTTTAACTTCCAATGAATTAATTAGTCTCATCTCTATCCACCACATCACTGAGGCAAAGAACCTGACTCCTAAGTAAACTAACACTGCCAATAATAATAAAGATCCAAAAGTTTCTGCAGTGATAACACCTTCAACAAATAAGGTGGATTTATCTACTAAATATTTAAACACAAAATTATCAAAAAAAGCAGCCGATTCAATCAAGAAAGAAACTAATATTGTTCCAAAAAACAACCCCTTATACCTACCGAGAAATTTCCACAGTATCTTGAAGTTGTATTTCATATCTACTTCTTTCTTATAATAATTTTCGTGGACTGCCATCTAAATCTTCTCCTTTTTCACAAAAACTCCAGAAAGTTTATAAAATTTCCTTGTACCTCGACAATAATGATCACTGCAAAGGACATGCGCGAATTAGAGGACTTAGCTGTAGAGCAAGGAATTTCTAAGTTTAAACTCATGGAGAATGCAGGAAAACAACTCTATTTTAAAATAAAAGAAAAATATGACCTTAATAACAAAAAGATAGTCATTTTTGCTGGATCCGGAAATAATGGTGGTGATGGATTTGCTGCTGCTCGTCTCCTTGCCATTCATTGTCCAATTCTCATTTTTTTCTTTGGTGATAAAGAAAAACTTTCTGTTGAAGCAGAGGAACATTATAAAAAAATTAAAGCCCCAATTAACATTATCCAAATAAAAAATAAATTCAACCTTAACCAATTCCACTTCCAACCAGACCAAGAACTTCTTCTCATCGATGCCCTTCTTGGCACCGGAATAAAAGGCCCACTTAGAGAGCCCCTCCCTTTAGCGATAGATTACTTCAACTCTTTAGAAGGAATCAAAGTGGCAGTAGATCTTCCTTCCGGTTTAGATCCAGATACCGGAGAAGCCCAAGATAAATATTGTCAAGTAGATTTAATTATCACTTTTCATGATCTCAAAGTGGGATTAGAAAAATACAAAGAAAAAACAATCATTGTTGACATTGGAATACCCAAACAAAAAATTACTGAGTAAAATAACCTTCTTGGGTTACATATATTAATATTCTTTCAAAAGCTTCTTTAATCACAAAAAAATCTTTAATCTCTTTTTCATAGAATTCCCTAACCATCTTTTCAGTCCACCCTTTCCAATCTTCTTTATAATCCATCTCATGGATCAAGGCATCCATTTTATCTATTGCTTTAGCAAACTTAGCGTCTTTAGTTTCTGCTGCCTCAAATTCGTTGAACAATATTTCAAACTTACTGGTAACAGATTTAGGAAACTCTTCCTTTAATTTCAACATCGCTTTTCTTTCATTTTCTTTTTTATCTTTTCTTTTCTCTGTTTCTAATAAACCAATGTCACCTGCTTCAATCTCAACAACATCATGGTACAACAATAATTCATATACTTTTAATCTATCGATGTCTCTATCTTTCATCAAATTCAAAAAATAGTCTGCAAGAATCAAACAACTCCATGAATGCTCAGCAGAACTTTCTTTTCTCTTCAATACTGAGTTAAATCTATCCACATGTTTTAAATGATATAATCTTCTCAACTTATTAATTTCTTCCACTTTCAAAACTCAGTTAACTTCTTCTCTGAACCATAACTAATCAAAGTTGTCAACCCCCCTCCATCAGTTACCTTCTTTGTAGAAATAAATCTTCCTTCCTTCAATTTATCAACTTTTCTAGTAAATGTCTTGTAACTAATTTCTCCACCCTTAACTTTATAATTTTCATACAGACTCCCAATCTTCTCACCAGAATTATCTTTAATAATATCCAAGATTAAAATTAAATCTTCATCTAATCCTTCTTTAGATTTTATTTGAAATTCATCAGCTTTTCTAATTGCATCATTAACTTGATTCATTCCAATTTTCCTTAAACTCCGCTCTTCCGTCAAGTTTCCAGATTCTTTCATCAAGTACAAACCAACCCTTAAATCCTTAACAGAAAAACATTTCTCCACAATTTTAGAAAAAGCCTCTTCGTCCCAGGCCCCGAGAACAAACCCGTACTCTTTTCTTTGTTCCAGGATCCCCCTAACTTCTTCTTTATTATAAGATCTAAAAAACAAAAATTCTGGATTTAGTCTCGACCGAATCCGTTCATCCATTTCATTATAACTTTCTCTATAGTTAGTAATCAAAAAAATACTCTTTCGATAAATATCTTCTAATAAAGTATACAAAAAATCATAATCTTCTAATTTATCAATTTCATCAAAAATAAATACTGCACTTTTCTTATTCAACTTCCCCCTAATTAAATCAAACAACTCCATGGTTTTTTTATTAACTAAAAATTTAAACCCCAACTCCTCACACATTTTGTAAAATATCTTAAATGTAGTATTCTCTTTCCAACAATTAACATATATTGGCACTACTTCTTCAGTTTCTTCTCCCAATTCTCTCATTACATGCTTACAAGCAGTAGTTTTTCCAATTCCTGGTGCCCCATACACAAATAAATTTCTACCATTATGTCCTTGTAGTAATGGTCGCACTGCCACAGCAAACCTCATCTGCTCGTTTTCTCTATACTTCATCACTTTTGGCTGGAAATCATAACCTAAAACAATGGTGTCTCTAAAAACAGTCTCTCCACCCTTTAACATATCCTTAAATAATGACATACCTTAATTAAAAAAGAAGACATTTATATTAATTATGTAAATTGAGAAGTTCTTTATCCACGTAACTCAAAATTTATTTCTTTTTTGCTTCTTGAATCTTCAGCCATAAAATGCCTTGTGTGACGTTTAAGGACATATAACGGAGAAATAAATCTGTGCTGTTCTTCTTCACAACTAAAATTAGCGTATCTACTCATTACATCATGCCCCAATTCATTAGCAAGAATAGCATCTGCCCACAACCCTGCAAGTCTTAATACTGTGGAGGTCTCTTTTAATTTGTAATATTGATGATCTCCCACATAGGGCCGAGTATTGGTAGTTAAAAATTCCTGGGGGCCAATGTTATTCACAATTCTTCTTTGAATGGCATCATAACTTTTTCCAGCAAGCCAGGGATGAGTGCAATAAATTATTCTGCCTTCTGGCACTCCATAAAATTTTCCAGTTTTTGAACAAAGATTTCCTTTATCAGACCAAGCAGCAGTTTTACGCAAAGTTCCTAAGGTGTCACCACCATCATCTCCTAGTAACTCCATCATTCCATCAAAAGAAGTAAACTCTCCGATTACTTCTTCGATACCAACCTCAACTTTATTAGGATCATTTTTTGCATCTCTTGCTTTTCCACAGTAAACCTTAATTAGGTTCGGAAGCCACAAAGCGTCAGTTAACGGATCAATAAAAACACGATTGCCTTTATCTACTGATTTAACCAGAAGTCTCGCCCCACCATTTTCTAAATAATCAGTTCCCACTAGAGAACTCTGGTGTAACAAATAATCTGCAAGAATAGTATGGGGACTAATAGATTTGAAAACTTTTCTGCCCAATGCCTGAACTTCTGGATCATCTATATCCACATGTTCTGGGACCTTAACATATTTTGGATCAATACTTCTTGCTTCTTTCTCTAACAAATCCGGCCTCTCTCGATGAATTAACCCAGACTCCAAAGCAAAATAACCAGAAATTCGCGAAGAATGTTCATGTGTAGTAATTACTTGATCACATCCGGCTCCCAATAAGGTTCGGGCGTGTAGACGAACAGTAGTTAGTTCTCCTTTGGCTTTATCATCATCACCCGGACCACGGTCCTGTCTTCCATGGGGGAAGTCTGTTGCTAAGATTACGACTTTGTCTGCCCCATTCTCTTTTGCAGCTTGTGAAGCCATTGCTGCTCGATAAAAAATTCCTTCTTGGTCTTCATCCGGACTTGGGATCATGACCAAATAAACATGTTTTCCATTTAGATCTCTTCCGTTTTCCCCCAGTGCAAACCTTGGACAAAATTCTCCTACTGAAAAAGTTCTAGGATCTAATGAAGAATGAGTCAAATCTAATCCTTGCAATCCTAATGATCTTTCCGCTATCTTTGTTGCCAATCCCATGTGGGTCAAAGAAGAAGTACCAACAACTAACTTACTAACAACATCATCAATAACAGAATTATTTTCATTAACCATAGCTAATAAAAAAAGAAAACAAAAAGGATATTTAAACAATTATATTCTGGATTGAGTATATTAAAGAACCTCAAAATAAAGATTATACTGCTAATTGCATCGAATAATTAATTTTACGATGTATGATCTCTTTAAGAGCCTTTAAACGAGCCTCAATGGCAGCTATGCTTTCTTCAAATTTATCAATCTTCAATTCTAGTTGATTAACATTCCCTTCATTAATCAAGCCAATCATCTCTTTAGAGCCACGCGAAAGTCCACGAGCTAAAATTGCTTGTTGCACTTCCATCGCTTCTTCAATACTATCCAAGTCCACAATTAAGTTCTTATTTTTCTTAGTAGATTCTAACATTCCTTTTAGTTCTTGATAAACTGAGTAAACTCTTCTTTCACGTGTAGATAATCTTCTTAATATTTTTTTAGCTGATTTGAATTTATCTTTCTCAATTTTAGATTTAAATTTTTCAAGAAGATGGTATTCACTTAACAACCATTCTTTCTCTTCTTCACTCAACTCGTCAATTTTTTTTATTGTCGAAACTTTCATCTTCAACAATTCATATTCATATGGCAACTCTTTCAGAAGATTTAATATTCTTTCAAAAGCTTGTTCTTCATTAATGGATTTCATGGGTTTGTACTTGTTTTTTTCAATAATCTCTTCAAGTCTAATTCTAAGATCTTTACAAACCCGAACCATATCTTCTAATTGGCTTTTAGAAAATATCTTATGTTTGCCACCCAATATTAAAATTGCCCCCTTAACATGACCTTCTATTTCTCCAAACAAATGGGCTTGATGTGTAAGGGAAGACTTCCCCTCTTTCTCAATCATTTCATAAAACGGTTTATGATAAAGGGTTGGTGCAATCTCTTGTAATGCTTCTGCTTCAGAACGAAAACTCCATGACCACATCCCAATTTCAGCAAGCACATACCCTCTTTCTTTAATTCTTCTCTTGGCTGCTTGATGGGCATCCTCTCCTTCTAGAAAAGGAACCAAGGTTGCGTTTCCTGGGTTCTTCCCAGTTAAGTTTTTTTCTTCACCTATTATTTCTGAACCCTTGGGTAAATTTAATTGGCCCATAATGAATGTATCTTCCGGCCGTAATGCATAAACACGTTCAAATATAAGATTTAATGGCACAAGAATCACATATTTCTTACCTTCCCAAGAACCATACATATGGGACCCCACGGGACCATTCAAAGAAAAATGAATCGTTTCACGAGGAAAATAAATCTTTTTACCATCTATATTTAATCCAACCTCGCCCGTAGTTTGGAGTATTCCATGGTCTGGAAAAAAATCAGTTAAATGAATCGCAACTAAAGCCTTACGATTAATTCGTTTCCCAACAGATTTCTCTTTTTTTAATAACGCATCAATCCGTAACTTCTTTGCTTCAGAATACTCCAATTCTCTTTCTATTGCGTCTTGCGCATCTTTTAATTCTGCGGCAGTTAACATCTAAGAAAAAGAAAACAAAAAAGATATTTAAGATTATCCTTTTACAATCGTTCCTTTCAACCCATGATAATCACCAGAAAGAACCTTCTCTAGCTGGGATTCTTGACAAATGTATAAATTAATTCCCGAATGTTCTAATCCTAACTTTGCCGCTAACGGATCCAAAGGCGTATTCAATCTTGGCACCCATTTGGTACCAACTAAATCAACCATCTTTTGCCAAGTTGCTTCGGGAAGATCTTCCGCTTCAGCCAACCTTTTACTTTTCTCTTCTTTAGCCAGATCTTTAATCTCTAAAGGAGATAAATCTTTAACAACTTCAAAATCACTGATCTTAATAACTTTCTCAGCACTATAAGTAACAGCAAGAGTCATTGTTACATAATCAGTACTATTACCTGGTTTCCAACCACCAGCGAAATAAATTCTGTAACCAGAAACTTTATGGGTGGGATCTTTAACAACTTCAGGACAAACTTTTTCTACCCCCGAACTTTGAAACCGATCAATAACATACTGGGCATTTTCCCAAGTTGCTTCTATCCCTAACCAATCTTTTCTATCATTATCTGCATTTGGTTCTTCACTTTGTTTCTTACCAGCAAGAGCACCTCCACCAATAATTATCATAAATTCTTGACTAGAATATTTCTTTGTCAAATCAATCAAACTGTCAATAAATCCATCATCATGAGTTTCTGGGGTAGGACTAACTCTTGATCCACCGTATTTAATTATATTCATTTTATTAATTGAGAAACAAAGTTGTTTATTAAAGTTTTGGAAAATTATTTATAAGGGATATACAGTTATTTCAACCAATGGAAAAAGAGATGAACTTATTAATTGAAAATAAAAAACTGTTAAAAGAGATCCATCAAATCTGGGCAGATTTTGCAGAAACAATTTATCTTTTCGAAGGAGTAGAACAGATAATATCCTACCGATCCGAACTTTACCGTTTAAATAGGCGCCTAAAAAGCTTTGAAAAGTCTGTGATAAAAGGAGATTATAATAATCTTGCAAATCATCAAGATTATGATAAATATTTCAAACAACCATTCCTCCGAACCAAAAAATTTCTTAATGACCATAATAGGGAAAACATTAATCTGTATAATCTAATAAGGTCCAAAGCAGATCTAAAAAAATTTAAGAAATGCATAACTGATTTTGAAAAGCTTATTGATCATGATAAATACAAAGAATTTAATGACAAATTTTTGAAAGAAAAAGAACAAGACCTTAAAGAATTTATAGATTGGTATAAACCAGAGATTAACAAAATAAAAAAATTAATTGATTATTTATTATACTTATCAAATAAAAATAAAATAACCAATGTAACCAAAGAACTCAAAAAATTAGGAAATATCGAGATGAATATATTTCCTAAAATAGAGATATTTCATAGAATGCCAGATAATATTAAAGAAACGAGAACTTTTGTTTATGAACTTAACGCAATGATTAAAATCGCAAATTCAGATATTTTAAATTATGAAATCGCAAAAAAAATATGCGCAAAAAAAAAGTTAAATGTTTTTCGTAAAGGATTATTGATGCATGACGTAACAAGGTCTTTTTGGAATCCAACACAATTAAAAAATCTTGTCAAAAATGGGTTAATTTTCCCTAGAAAATTAGATACCAATAGCATGTTTCAAAACCATATTTCATTTTATTTAACCGAAGAAAAATTAAAAATAACAGATTTGGATTGGAGCGGAATTTTTACAATTATCTTAGATCCCATTTTTGTAAAAAAGAACCACAATCATTTTTTTTATACCCTAGAAACACAATGGGGTGAACATTCAGAACAATACTTACAAATTTGCGAAAAAAATAAATTCATACTTCAACCAACATATTCTCATGAATTGGGTAATGAAATAAAATCAGACACGGAAATTCCTTTTAGTGCAATTATTGGAGTTTTTATTAAAAATAAAAAATATACTTACAGAATAATACATTTTATGCATTCTCTAATGTTAAAAAAACCAGAATTGGTATTTCCAATATATAATAAAAAAGGAAAAATGATTTGGCCAAATTAACTTTCTTATTTAGATTTTTTCTTAATCTCCTTAATCCCACTCATGTATGGCCAAAGTGCTTTAGGAATCTTTACAGTTCCTTTAGCAGTTTGAAAATTCTCCAATATTGCCGCAATCGGACGAGTATCTGTCAAAGCAGTATTATTCAAAAGGTGAACATAACGTTTAACTCCATCCTTCCCCTTAACCCTGGTGTTCAAAGTTACCGCTTGATAATCTAAACAGTTGCTGCAAGAAGTTACTTCTCGATATGCACCTTTCTTATCTTTCTGACCAGGGAACCAAGCTTCAATATCATACTGTAAAGATTGTTTGTTTCCAATGTCTCCGGTGCAAATATTAACCACCCTAAATGGAAGTTCTAATTCTTTAAACAAATCTTCTGCATTGGCCTGCAACATATCAAAATACATTGGCGATTCTTCAGGAAGACAATAAATAATTTGTTCAACCTTATTAAACTGATGAACCCTAAAAATTCCTTTGTCATCCCTTCCATGAGTTCCCAATTCTTTCCTAAAACAAGCACTCACCCCACACAATTGAATTGGCAAATCACTTTCATTAATCAATTCATCTTTCTTTAACGCAATCAATGGATGCTCAGAGGTGGCAATCAAATACAAATCCTCATTTTCAATTTTATAAATTGTATCTTCAAACTCAGACAAATTTACACCACCTTCTAAGGCTGCGCGATTTAACATGAACGGTGTCTGCACCAAAGTATAGCCTTTCTCTCTTATTTTGTCCATCGCAAATCTCTGTAAGGCCTGACTTAACAACACCGCTTCATTTTTAAGATAATAAAATCTTGCCCCCGAATTCTTAGCAGCGGTATCTAAATCTATTAAATCCAATTCCAACCCCAATTCAATGTGGTCTTTAATTGGAAAATCAAATTTAGGAATCTTTCCCCATTTACGTAATTCAACATTCTCACTATCATCTTTTCCTTTAGGAACAGATTCATGTAACACATTGCCAACCTGCTTTAACACAGTATTCCTTTCTGTTAACAACGCTGCCACTTTATCTTCTTGAGCTTTAATCGTATCAATGACTTCTCGCATCTCTTTTATTTTTTTATTCGCGAGAGAAGACTGGCTAGACTTTTTTGCTTTGTTGATCTCTTCAGAAACTAAATTTCGTTTATGATTTAATTCCTGCATTGTTTTAAGTTCCTTCTTCCACTGTGTATCCAATTTTAACACAGTATCTACTAATTTGGGGTCGTGACCCCTTTTCTCTTCTGATGCCTTTATAACATCAGGATTTTCCCTTACAAAGTTTATGTCTAGCATAGTTCTTCATTTGCTTCAAATTTATATAAAACTTACTATTACAAAACCAAAAATATATAAACCCAAAAACAACTTCCTATATATTAAAAGAGGAAAGATGAAAAAGTATTTATTATTTATAGCTCTCTGTACATTTCTATTAATTTTACCTCTATCTTTGGCCCAATTTGAATGTGTCTCAGATGAAGACTGCTCATTTTATTATGGCGAAGGTTATAACTGCGCAAATGGAGAATGCACTCTTTCAACAGCTCAAGGGACTTCAACTATTCCAACCATCTCAGCAACTGCAACTGAAGAATGCCTAACTAACTTTGATTGTCCTGAAGGATACACTTGCGACTTTGGAGAATGTATTATAACCGAAGCAGGATCAATAACTGAATTAGAAACCAAAGTAGAACAAGCCACCAAAGAAGTAATAGAAACTAAAACTGACGTTTCTTCTATTAACACTGAAGTCAAGATCATTAATCAAG
Source organism: Candidatus Woesearchaeota archaeon (assembly GCA_018657845.1). GTDB lineage: Archaea > Nanobdellota > Nanobdellia > Woesearchaeales > GW2011-AR9 > JABHWJ01. Next base: position 43,434 of record JABHWJ010000012.1, read on the forward strand.
AGATTAAAGAAGTAAAATCTTCACTTCAAAATTTAAACACTCAACAAAAATCTACTGAACAAAATATCAAACAAGACATTTCTACAGTATCCTCAGGACTCGCTATTTTACAAACTGAAGTAAACACAGATTTAGAAGACCTTTCCGCTAAATTAGAAGAATCTTCAAATTTCACCAAGAAAGTCATGTGGTGGGTAATCGTCGTTGCTATTTTCTCGGTAATAACTTTTTTTATCGTCCACTATAAAAATTTCTTATTCAAGGTCCCTCACGAATTAAAAGAATATATCAACGCTCACTTAAAGCAAGGATTTGATTACGAATACATTAAGGCAAACCTAATTCATTCTGGCTGGAAAGAAGACTCTGTTCGGAAAGCTTATGAAAAAATCACTGAACAAAACTATCAAGATTATTTGGAAAAACAAAAAAAACCAACCAAAACAAAGAAAATAACTGCTCTCCATAAATCAACTAAAACCGCACCAAAAAAAGAACTTCCTCACCACATCATCCACAAACAAAAAGAACAAAATTTCAAAAAAGTATCTCTTATTGGAGGGATTGCAGTTATCGTTTTAATTGCCCTCTTTTTCGGATTATACAAAGGCGGAGTTCTTTCTGGTCAAGCCATTTACTCAGATTTTGACACCCTTCAACCACTTGGACAAAATGTAATCGAACGAGTCCTTCAGATTCATCAACCACTAAAAGATATCTCACAAGCAAGAGTTTGCATTCAAGTAGAATCTCAAGCTGGATCATTATCTTATCTAATAGTCAAAACACCAGATTCTCAAACAGTCATCCCTTCTAAAATAACTTGCGATCATGTCAATATCTTTGACTTCTCTCTTAAATTTAATAGTTGGGCTAGCTTTGAGGGCCTTGCCGCCAAACCTTCTTGTCAGGACATTATTTCCCTCCATAAAAACAAAGAATATTATATTCTTCCCTCTAAAACTGTTCTTCAAGGATTTAAATTAAACTCCAGAACAGATTATGCTCCTTATTGTAAACTTCTCTCTAATTGTCTCTCTGCTTCTGAAATCTCTGCATTAGGAATCAGTTGCACTTCCAGAAATTCTCTAGAACCTTAAACAAAATAAAGATAATAAAAATTAAATAAATACTCTTCTCAGATCAAAATCAAATCTGCTCAAAAATTCTTTAGCAATTTTGATATTTTTCTCAGCCAAATATTCATATATATCTTTACTGAAGCAGTGCGCACATAAGCCCATCCCCTCTCCACAGAATATACATTTAGTCTCTCCCTCTACGTTTAGCCCAGCAATATCTTTAGCAAGTTTTGTATCATATTCACCAACCATATTCTTCATCCTTACAGCTAAACACTCTCCACAGATAGGTTGCGTTATTGTTTCTTCACATTCTACACATCTATTGAAAGGAGATCTTTCTCTCATTTTTTCCACCTCTTATTTTTTTGGTTTCCAATCTGCCATTCTTCTTTCCAACATCAAAACAAAACCGAGAAAAATAGCAACCAGTTATTAATGGGACTGGATTTTTGTATAACCCAATCTAAACATACTCCATTTAATTCTTTTTCCGAAATATATTTGTGGGTGCACAAATTTAGAAAAGTAAAACTTATATATAACTGTTATGGTTTTAATCCATATGTCTTATATACGTACTAAGAAAATAGATAACAAGTTTTACTGTTATCTAGTAGAGAACAAATGGACTAAGAAAGGACCTCGACAAAAAGTTAAAAAATATCTCGGCCGCCTCCATAATCTCCCCAAATTATTGGATCATGATTTCTATTCTCTCTTCCCAGATACAGATTATTCACGAATGACTAAGTCTGAAATCCTTTCCACTCTTGCAGTTATTGAATTAACCAATCATGGTTTCAATAAAGAAAAAAATCTTTTCATCCACCAAGATCTTACTTTCTGTCCCAAAACTCTTAAGTTCCAAAAGACTAAACGTTCCATCCTCCTAAACTTAAATGAAGGCCACCTTTCTACATTTACTCTAAAAAGAATTCTTCAGTTCAAAAAAACTGGTGATTTCAACAAAGACGCCCACACTCTCGCCAAGAACTTCGTAGAAGCCGGAATTAACATTCCCCAAGAATTATTCATTGAATTCTATAAAAAGAGAAAGTAATTAATACTCTTTATCCTTCTTTCCATATATGTCTCAAGAACACCAAGAACACTTAGAACCAGATCATGAACCTTGGTACAAAGGCCCAATGAAAATAATCATGGGAGTCTTCCTCCTTCTATTAATAGTCCTCTGGGTCTTTCCCCATTATGGTTTGAAACAAAATCCTGAACCACAATATACTCCTACTTTAGAAGAACTCCAACTCAACAAACTTTCCATCCCAGAAATAAACTCCAACAATATGAACTCCTACGTTCAACTCACACCAGAAATAAAACAAATCGCCGACAAGATCGTAACTCTCTCTTGCCCCCAAACACACAAAGTCTGCAACGCTAAAGCTATCTTTTATTTCATCCAAAAGAATTTCAACTACCTCAACGACCCCTTAGCCTTCGAATATTACAAAACTCCCCAAGAATCCTTACAATCAAACAGCGGAGATTGTGATGATGCATCCATCCTTCTCTCTTCACTCTTGCAATCTATTGGTCTCCAAACCAGATTTGTCTTTGTACCTCGGCATGTCTTTGTACAAGTTAAAATAAAAGAAGCCGTCTCCAGTTACAAAGATCAAAATGATTGGATAAATTTAGACCCAACGTGTAATGGCTGCAACTTCGGAGAAATTCACTACAGTTACTCTAATTCTAAGAAAACATATTCATAATTAATAAAAAAAAGATGGTAGGGCTCCCAGATTTCAGAGGGGGTGAGGGTGGTAGAAATGAGCAGGGAGCCCGATCACCATAATATTTCTAACAAAGCACAACAGGTATATAAATGTTACGTTTTTGTATACTGGTAGTTTAAAAACAACAATAACTACACTAAGGTGGGAAAAACACATCAGGCGAAAAATTCTTCTAACAACTGTTCATATTCCTTAGAAACAATCAAACCTTCTTTGGGAAAACTACCAAAATACATTGGCCAAGTAAATCTCTCCTCTAAATAAATCACTGCCCCTTTATCATGTTCAGAACGAATACATCTTCCCGCACTCTGAAAACATTTATTCATGGCTGGATAAATATATCCATACTCCCAGCCCTTGCCAAATTTATTTTCAAAATACTTCATTACTTCCTTTGTCTTCAAATCTGGCCGAGCTAACGGCAATCCAACTACTACTACACAATTTAATAAATCACCAGGGAAATCTACCCCTTCAGCAAAACTCCCCCCTAACACCCCCAATAACACTCCCCCTTCTCTCTTTGCCATTTTAAAATCAGCCAAAAACGCCTCTTTATTCTCTTTACCCATCTCTTGTTTCTCCCAAAATAATTTTTTCTCACTTTTCAAATAACTACATACAGAATTCCTCAACTTATACGAAGGAAAAAATAAAGCTACGTTCCCTGGGACTAACTCTGCTATTCTAGAACAATGCCCAGCAATCCGTTGATACATTCCCTCGCCTCGCAAATTAAATTTTGTGGAGGTTTCTGGAACAATTAAATTTAATTTATTCTCTACCGGGAATGGACTTCCATATTCTTTTTCTTCTCCTTCCACTCCCAAAATATCATTATACATAAATGTTGGTCGCAAGGTTCCAGACATTAATACTGCACTATGAACCCGCTCAAAAACAGTTCGAGTAATCAAAGAAGGATCTAAACAAGAATAACTTATCATAACAACCTTCCCATATTTTCCTTCTTTCTCAGATACATATCTAACAAACCCTTCATCTTCACCTTGCCAAGATTCCAAAAAGTAAGCTACTCCTCCAATAAAACTCTTTCTCTGCTTTTTCCTTATCTCATTGGCCACTTCTTCTAATTCTTCAACCAGTAAATCATAATCTCTAAATTTATTCACTCTATCGAAAAAACTTTTCTTATCTACTTTCTCTTCGCCTTCTCTTCCAAGCCCATCACTCAATTCTAACAATACTTTTTGTATCTCCTGCAACCAATCAATTTCTTTATCAAAACCAAATTTCTTCGCTTCCAATATGGCATTCTTTAACATATTGTTAGTTAAATTATGGCTCATCATATCCACTACTCTTCCCGGAAGATTATGGGCCTCATCAACAATTAAAATAACATCTTCCATTTCCTTTTCTATTTTTCTAAACAAATTACTTTGTACAAATGGATCAAAACAATAATTATAATCTCCAATAATCACTTTAGCTTTTTTCGCCAAACCCATTGCGATCTCATAACTACACATATGTTTACTTTCACAAATTCTTTTCAGTTCTTCATTATGTAATGGCCCTCTCCTTCCCAACTCTTCAATTAACCCTTTGGCCTCTACTGTAAAATTTGTTTTATCTTTAACATTATTATAAAATTCGCATTCTCTTTTCTCAACCACTGCCTTGCAGAATTCATTAAACTCACTTCCAAACAATCCAGCAACTTCTTGGTTACACATCCATCGTTTTCCGATTATGTCTGCGACTCCAAATTCTCCACCCCATTTTTCTTTAATTTTTTTCAAAGTTTCAATCGCGATTTGGTGTTGAGTGTGCCGATTAGTCAGAAAAAAAACAACCTTATCTTTATTCATGGCATGCCTTAATGCTGGCCCTAATACTGAGGCTGTTTTTCCCAATCCTGTGGGGGCATGAGTAATAATCTTCTTCCCCTCTCCCAGGGCCTTAGAAATGTCCTCAATTAATTTTTCCTGGATTTTCCTCACCTCTTCATGAGGAAAAAACCACTCTTTTTTTTTCTCGTCGGAAAACATAGATATTGACAAAACTATACAAAACTTTTAAATACAGGTGGCCTCTAACCTATATAATCTAAACTATAAATGTTTAAATATATAGCTCATCCCAATGGTTACAGAGGGGTGAAGAAGAAACCACTGGGGGGTGTCCAATTTGAACAAAGATAAAGAAATATTTGATGTGTTTTTTCGTGAAAAACCCGCAATGATGTTAGTTGAATTAAAAAATGCTAACTCTCAAGTTTATGCGTCAGTCCTTGCTAAGCAGATAGATTGCACTTATTCGCATGTTGTTAAAATTCTACAAGAGATGCAGAAATCAAACCTTATTAATTTCAAAAAAGAAGGCAGATTAAAACTTTTAGAACTTACCAAAAAAGGTTATGAAATTGCTAGTAACATTGAAAGCATTAGAACAATGTTATAATTTTTTTATTTATTTTTTCTAATTTTTTATTTTTAACTAAACAAGAATTTTAAGATTATTTCTCACTCTCAAAAGAAATCAAAAATAAAAAGAAATAAAAAACAAGAAAAAAATTAATGTAGATACATCTTAACTTTTTCTTCATCAAACTTCCAGTCTTGTGGCAGTTTGTTTGTTTTCTTATAATATTTCATTAATCTTCTAATCTTGGAACTAGTCAACTGTAATCCTCTCTTAGCAGTCATATCTTGTCTATTTTTTTCCAAGTGTTTTTTTACATCTACAAACTTCACAATTAAAGCCATCAAGTCTTCAGGCAACTCTTTAGTCAGCTTGTTTTCTTTCAAAATTTGAGTAATAGTTTTTTCAGTAAGAGCTTTTACACTATTAATCCCATAGTTATCTCTTAAGATCATTCCCATTTCACTGGTAGTAGTATCAACCTTAGCTAATTTAATAATTAATTTCTCAACTTCTGGACCTTTATATCTTGCCCAAGAAGGAATCTTTGGTATTGGTTTTTTACTTCCACTTTTTCCTTTATCCCTACTATGCATTCTTGCCATTTTGTTTTACCTTTTGTTATTATATTTTTCAAGGAGAATAAGCATTAGCTACTTTCTCCAGTGTACATAAGCTTTCACCGATGTACCTCTCGATTTATACTCTAATTCCCTGGATTCTTTAAAAAGGTTACTGAAAACTTTTATAAAACAAAACTAATTAACTATTCCAATAAAAAATAAAAAAGAGGCCAAAAATGAAACTAACAAAATTTCTACTTTTAATTTTAGGTATTTCCCTAATCCTTCTTGTCGGATGTTCCTGTACAACATTCATTGCAGAAGAACCAATCATTGATCAAGAAACAACAGACACCACAGAAACTCCCGAACAAACCCCAGAAGAACCAGAACCAGTAATTCTTGCCTGTCAAAATAGTGCCGATTGCGAACAAGGAGAATTGTGCATAGACAACAATTGTGGAACTGTAGAAAAACTCTACAAAACAGAAGGCTGTGATGTAAAATGTAATTTCAACAGTATCCAAGTAACAACTAGTGATCAACAAACCCTTAATTTAAACAGAGGAAAGGGAGATTATACTTCTGCTGGGGCAGTAGAATGGGTCCTCTCTCCAGGACCAGATTATTGCCAAGGGGAAGAAATCATTGTCCCAGTAAAACTCCTCAAAAAGAACCTCGGAAAAGTTCTCAGTGAAGAATACATAACCCTAAGCCCTAGCGAAACATCTCCCACTATAACCCACCCCAATGTAAAGAGTGTCCAGTTTACTTTCACTATTGATAGTGTTAATGAAGAATGCAATTAATTTTTCCTAGAGGAAAAGATTAAAAACAACCCCCCATTCAACAAAGAATGAACTTTATTTATGTTGAAAATCAAACTTTATTAGCCACTGCTTGTAATGAATTAAAACAAGCTTCAGTAATTGGGGTAGATTTAGAATGCGAGAACAATCTCCATCATTATGGGACCAAGATTTCTTTAATCCAGTTATCCACCACAACACAACATTGGATTGTTGATGTTATTAAATTAAAAACTATTGATCCCTTATTAGAAATATTCTCCGCCCCTAAAGTTCAAAAAATATTTCATGATGTTAGTTTTGATTTAAGAATCCTCCACCATCAATTTGGTTGCCGACCAAAAAATATTTTTGATACTCAATTGGCCGCCCTCTTTATCGGAAAAAAAGAAATTGGTCTTGGCCCGCTTCTTCAAGAATACTTCAAAATAAAAAAAGAACAAAAGTTTCAAATGGCCGATTGGACCAAAAGGCCATTAACAAAAGAAATGCTTCTTTACGCTATCAAAGATACAGCATATTTAATTCCCTTAAGGAATCTCATAAAAGAAGAACTAATAAAAAAGAATCGTCTCTCTTGGGTTGAAGAAGAATTTTCTTTAATCGAAAAGAATAACTGGGAACATAAGGAAATGTCTTACTCTGATGTAAAGGGTTTCAGAAACCTTCTCCCCCAAGAACGAGCTATTCTCAAACGCCTATTCCTTCTTCGGGAAAAATTAGCTAAGCAAGTAGATCGCCCACCACATTACATTATGTCTACAAAACCACTATTGGCCATTTCCCAAGACCCACCCAAATCATTAACTGAATGGAATTCTCTTAAATCAGTTCATCCGGTTGTTAAACGTAGTATCCCTCTCTTCCAAGAAGCAATTTCTAAAGGAAAAACAGAACAGATTATCTTACCAGAATTAAAAGCAAAAAGATATGCTCCAGAGCAAAGAGAACAACTTAACGAATTAATGATATTACGAGAAAAAATTTCTAAAAAAATTGGCATAGATGGCTATCTCGTCTTAAACCAAGATCAGATGCAAGACCTTGTTCTTAGTAAAACTCATCGGTCTTTGCACAACTGGCAGGAAAAGTTACTCCAAGAATTTAAAAAATCCTAGGAAACATTTTTATAAAATATTGCCTCTCATGTGAGAAGGTGATAGAAATGAGAAAAATACTAATTTTAACTTTATTTATAATCCTCTGCTCTACCTTAGCAGTAGCAGGAGAATTAACAGAACACACAGTTAACGTAGAAGGAAAACAAAGAAACTTTTATGTTTACTTGCCAGACAACTACAACCCAGAATACCAATATCCTTTATTATTCATGTTTCATGGGTTAGGAGGAAATTACAATGATGTTTCCAGCGAATCTTATGGAATCAAAGAATTGGCTGATCAAAACCAATTCATTGCCGTCTTTCCAGATTCCCTCAGTAACATTCCTCCTAAAGATATAACTTGGAATAATTTTGTTCTGTTTCCAGGATATGACACCTTTGCTCTTCCAGGATCGTCTCAAACCAAACGGTGGGATATTTCTCATGTTCAATCTTCAGATCGTTACAACAGCCAAGATGTTAAATTTGTAGATGCCATTAAAGATTATCTTGGTCCAAGCGTCCTTGACACCCATGTCTTCTCTACTGGACATTCTTACGGAGCTATTTTCAGTTATTACTTAGCCATGTCTCGTCCAGAATTAATAACTTCCTTTGGTTCTCATTCTGGAGGATTACTTAAATTCTTAGAAGATCAAGAATTAATTGATTCCGTGAAAAACAATCTCCCCATACAGCAAAAATTTTGGTTTAATTTTTACATCAATTATCTTAATGGCCTTCCCGAAGAACAAGTAGAATGGACAATTTTTCCAATTCCCGTAAGAAAAGGTGTCCAAGTTCCTGGAATTTTAATCTCTTCAACCAAAGATTCTGTGGTTCCATACAAATGGAGTCAAGTTCTTCAAGCTGATTTAACTAAACATAACCATCCAAACCAATTAATTACTTTAAACAACGCAGAATTGTATGGTCATGGTTGGGACAAATCAAAAAACCAAGTTCAATGGGATTTTTTCATTGAACATGCCCCTGCAATAGTTGAATTCGTAACTACAGAAAACAGCGGAGTAGAAAGTGATTCTCCGAAACAAATCTCCCTAAGATTAAACTCTGCAAGAGAACAATCAGTAGTTATAGCTCTTCAGAAAAGCGGAACAGCAAACGCAGAAGATTTCACAGTTCCTTTAACAGTAACCTTCCTGCCAGGAGAAGTAGAAAAAACCATCAACTTGGAAATCATCAGTGATGACTTAATTGAAGAAGACG
>JABHWJ010000013.1 GCA_018657845.1 Candidatus Woesearchaeota archaeon
TGTTATGGTTGTTGGGTAGTGGAAATCAACTAGACAAGTAGACAACCACCATGAAGGTATATAAATGAGGAGATCTTGTTTATGGTTTATGGGAGCTATTGAATTGATGAGGAAGGAATGCTTGAGGAGAAGGTATAGTTTAGAGACGGTTAAAGCTTATAGTTATTGCGTGGGGAAGTTTTTGAGAAGGAATTCTAAAGAGGTTAAGAAAACAACTAAAGTAGATGTGCAAAGGTATTTAGATTATTTGGTTGAGCGAGGAGCTTCTGCTAGTACTTTAAATGTTAACTTAAGTGCACTAAAGTTTTTGTTTGAAGAGATTTTAGGAAAGAAGTTAACTGTAAAAGTTAAGTTTGCTAAGGTTCCTAAACGATTACCTGATTTTTTGACTAAAGAAGAGATTAAGAAATTGTTTGAAGCAATTGGCAATCCTAAGCATAAACTGATGATTGAATTATTGTATTCTACTGGGATGAGGGTTAGTGAATTAGTCAATCTCAAAGTAGAAGATTTATGTCTTAATGAAGGGTATGGCTGGGTTAGACAAGGAAAGGGCAATAAAGATCGGCCGATGGTAGTTGCAGAAAGAATTAGAACAAGATTGAGTGAGAGGATAATAGGGAAGAAATTAGAGTCTGGAGATTTTGTTTTTCAAAGTTATTGTGGGAAGTATTCTACAAGCACTATTAGAAAGATTTTGGAGAGGGCAGCTAAAGAATCTGGAATAAGTAAGAGGGTTCATCCACATATGTTGAGGCATTCTTTTGCTACCCATTTAGTTGAAGAAGGCAATGGGGTAGATGTGATTCAGCCATTATTGGGACATAATCGGATTGAAACCACGATGGTGTATTTACATGCTTCTCCAAAGAGGTTTCTTAGTGTGAAAAGTCCTTATGATTCTTTGTGAGAACGATTAATTGAAGATTGGAAAAGTCGAAATATGTTTAGAAAAAAGTGGTAATGTAGAAAGCGATTAACCCTAAGATGAGACCACCAAAGAGGTCGTACCAATCATGTTTCTTAAGATAGATTCTGGAGTAGGCAGTGAAAACTGCGATTGTTGTGAAGAAGGTGATTGTTAAAGGGGTAGGAAAGGATTGGTTGAAGATGAGGGCTAGGAAAACTACCCTAGCAGTATGGAGACTAGGAAATGAAGAGGCATCTATTCTTTCAATGAAATTGTGATGGTTTTGTTTTTTAGGACGATTTTTGAAATAGAATATTCTGATAAGGATTACTATTAATAGGGTGGAGATTAAACCAAAGATTAGTTTTATGGTTAAAAGGTGTTTTTGGAAAGCGAGAGTTAAAAGGATGATTATTGAGAAGAAGACAAAACTTCCCAATGAAGTGAGGTCACGGAAAAATTGATGAATAAATTTTTGATATTTCATTTTTGGTTGTTTTTTGATATTTCTTTTTTTGTCATTCTATTATTTTTTTAAGTTGTTGTTTTTTTGTTTTTGATTTTTTCTTAAATATAAATAACTTAAATATAAATTATAATTAATGTAGTGATAACCCAAAGTAAGGTTCCGATCATTAGGGGTTTATCCCTAAAGCTTTTTTCGGGATGGCGGGTTATTTCCGATCCTTCGTTAATGAGATTGAAGTAACGGAAGATGACGTAAAGAGCAAAAGGAAGGGTATAAAGGAGTTTTTGGTGTTGGCTGAGAAAAGAGTAAAGTGCATAAGAGATTATTAATAAGGTGGTGGAGATGACCATTAAGGAGTTGGTGGTAGTGAGGGTGTATTCTTTGAGAACTTTTCTAGTGGAGTGGGCTTTTTCTTTGAGGAAGAGGAGATCAGCGTGACGTTTTCCAATTGTAAGGAAAATGGAAAGGAAAAAGGGACAAAGAATTAACCAGGGAGAAATCTTTACTTCGATAAGATATGCTCCAGAGATTGCGCGGAGGACGAATAAAGAAGCGATGGCGAGAATGTCTCCAAAGAGGATATGTTTAAGATAGAAAGTGTAGATTTGGCTAAGGATGAGGATTGCTAAGACAAGGTAGAGGAAATTTATGTTGAGTGCGGCCGCTAAAGTTACTGAGATTAGGAAGAAGATTATTGCTGAGATAATGGCGGTTTCTTTGCTAATGGTGTTGTTGGCCAAAGGTCTCAGTTTTTTTTCAGGATGAAGTTGATCTTTTTTTAGGTCAACTAGATCATTGATGATGTAATTAGTGGAAGAGATTAAGCAGAGAGAGATAAATCCAAGAATTGAGAAAGTTAATGGTTTAAGATGGAAGAGATTCCCAGAGAAGAAAAGAGCTAAGAAAATAACTAGGTTTTTGTACCATTGTCTTACCCTAATGAGATTGAGGAAATGTTTTAGTTCCATTTAAGATTTAGATAAATAGTTTTAGTTTTTAAGATTTTGGTTTTAAGATGAAGTAAGTGCACTCAAGAATTTGTTGGTGGTGGCGTTCTTGAAGGGTTTCTTTTAGGATGATGATGTTTTCTTGTTTGAGGAGTTGGAGGAATTGTTGTTTTTTATCTAGGCAGGTTTGATCTTGAGGATGGCAAATGAGTTCACAGGCGTTAATGATGATTAACTCAGCCGTGGACTTCTTGTTTTGGTAGATAGGAAGCGCATAGTCCATTCCACTTAAAGGAATGATGGAATTATCAAGGTAAGAGATTAACGAAGGACTAGTAGTAAGAATGGGTCCTTGAATATTGTGATCCTGGATGTATTCTACAAATTGAGGATTTAGATCTGGGTTTTTTTCCATGTTGAATAGGTAAGGAAGTCCAATGATGATGAGAATGACGACAATGAAAATGAATGCAGTAGATTTAATAAATGGTTTCTTTGATTTTTTCAGTTTTTGATAGATTTGAATGATGTAGGGGGAGACGATGATAGCTAGGAAGGGAACAGCAAAAACAAGATAACGGATTTCTTTTCTAGCTACAAAGAAAGTGAAGTAGAGTATTAAGAGAGTGGGGATTAAGTAGATAAGGAAAATCGAGGAGTTTTTCCAAGATCGTTTTTTGATAAAATCATAAAGGCCATAAAAGTAAACTAAATAAGGGGGGTTCTTGAGGAAGAAATTAGTTAGATAAAATAATATTCCAGTCCCATAAAGCCAGGTGGCGGTGGAAACTATCCAGTTTCCGGAGAGGAATGGTTCTAATGGATTAGGGTAAGTGAAGTAGTTGAAGATTAAATAAGGGAGAGTAGGGATGAGGAATCCCATTGTGAGGATGAAGAGGTGTTTTATTTTTTGTAGGAATTTAGTGTTGTTGAAAATTAAGATTATATAGGTAGAGAGAAGGATTATTCCTAACGGAAATTTGGTGAGGAAAGCTAAGGAAGTAAAGATTCCAGAGAGGAAAAGATTTAGAGCTGATTTTTTGGTTTGAGAAATGAAAAAGTAGATTGCTAGGAGGATAAAGAGAATGGCAAGAGGTTCAGAAAGAACTAAGCCGGTGAACATGAAGAAAACAGGGGTGAAACTGAAAAGAAGAGCAGAGAGAATTGCGGATGTTTTGTTGAAAAGTTTTTTGGTGATGTGGTAAATTAGGGTGATGCTGGCTAATGAGAAAATTAGATTGACGAGTTTGGCAGTGAGGATAACTGGAAGATTAAGTTTCCAGAATGTCCCCAGTAAGATTGGGTAAGTTAAGGGACGAAAGGATTCCCATAATCCTAGTTTTCCTTGGGTGAAAATGTATTTGCCCATGCCAATGTAAACATGGCTATCCCACCAGAGGTTGTAGTTTAAGAGAAGGTAAATAATTCTAGTTATTAAAGAAATTAGAAGAATCCAAAAAAGAGGATTCTTATGAAAAGACTTACTAATTTTTTGGAAGGATTTAACAAAGTTCATCTTCTGTTAATGATTCACAAATAAGTTCGTGTAGTTGTTGTTTAGGAATCATCCCTTCATATTTCTTACCATCGATGATCAAGGTAGGATATTGGTTTACCTTAAATTCAGAAGCTAGAATTTTAAGGAGAGATTCACTGTCTTGGAAGTTCATATTAATGGGGAAAACTAAAACTTTTCCTTCAAAAGTATTACGAAAGTAAGTTAGTAGAGTTCCTTGACTGGGACAGTTAGGGCAGTCTTCTTCATAGAAGTAAAGGATTGGAACGATCTCAAGATTACAAAGCTCTTTACTTTTTTTAGCGAAGAGCCAATAACGAATATTGTCTAAGAGGTATTTTCTTCCGGCCATATCAAATTCTTCGGGATCTAATCTGGAGTCTTTTTCATATTCAAGGAATTCACTTAAAGATTCAGAGAGATCTTCAATGGCCCCATTAAGAGTGGTTTGAAGTACAGGACAGATGTCTTCTTGTCCTTCTAATTCGTTAATATAATAATATTGTAATTGTAAACTTTCATATTCATTTTCTTGGTTTTTGTTAACTTTTTCCATCCAGTTGCCCCGGTAGTTTTCCATGAGGAAGCCGAGAGTAAGGCCGAGAGAAAAGATTAAGGCAGTAAGGATTGCCGCTAAGATATACTTGTCTTTGCTTATTTTTCTTTTTGTTTCCATGAGATTACCTTCGAATATTCTTTATTTTGAAGTTTAAGTATTTATAATGATTTATGTTTTTGAGAGTTACCATTTTGTTTTCTTACCAATGCTAAATTGGATTAAAGAGAGGATTAAGATTGTTCCTTTGATTAGATAATAAACGGCGAAATAGGGAATGAAATGGATGTAGCCATGTTTACGGATCTTTTCATTAGCGTTTTTATGGGCGAGATAAAAGAAAGTAAAGGTTATTGAAATGAGAAAGATGAAAATGAATATCTTTTTGAATTCAAAATTGAGAATGTTGAAGTTAGATAAACTGAGATTCTTTAAGTAAACCAAGAAATCAAAGTTTAAGATATAGGCGTTTTTCATTTTTTTAATTACTGGGAGGATGAGATAGTAAAAGGCAAAAAAGAATCCAGTAAAAGCAAGTACGAAACCAAAAACGTTTTTGGTCATTTGCATGATTCCAAAATCTCCATACTTACGGTCGAGGACCATGCTTCTATATTGATGAAGGCAAGAGATACTTCCTTGATACCAACGTCTTCTTTGTTTGTAGAATGCTTTAAGGGTTCCAGGAGAGTTAGTGTAGACATAACCATCAAAACATTGTTTGATAAGGTAGGATTCTTTTTGAACCCGGTAGGCTATTTCTTGGTCTTCGGTAAGGTTAGTAGGATCGAAGCCGCCAAGTTTTTTGATGATTGAAGTTTTGTAAAGGGAGAATGGTCCAGGAGCTACGTAAACAGAATCAATTTGGGCAGAGAGACGAGAGACGAGAATCATTAGGAGATATTCTATCCATTGGATTCTTTGGAGAATTTTCTTAGGATCTTTTACTTTCATCGCGGGAGTGATGATGGCTAATCTGGGGTTATTCTGTTCTTGATAATAAGAGACCATCTTTTTTAAAGTTAGGTGGTGGACTTCGGAATCTGCATCTAAGCAAGCGAAGAATTCCCCTTTAGCTAATTTTAAGGCTTTGTTCATAGAAGTAGCCTTACCCACGTTTTGGTGGGAGATGAAAGTGATGTTAGTTGGGGTGTTGTTTTCCTCATTATTTTTTTGGTGAAGAATTTGGATGAATTCATCAACGACTTCTTTAGTGCGATCAGTGCTTCCATCATTAACTACAATTATTTCTAAATTTTCTTTTGGGTAATGTAAATTGAGAACAGATTGGATTGTTTTGAGGATAGTGTCTTGTTCATTGTAAGCAGGGATAATAACAGAAACGAAAGGAAAATGTTTTGGTTCAGTTGAACGGGATTCTTCCTGGTTGAAGAATGATCTTTTATCTAAGAATATTAATAAGAGGAAAATTGAGAAGTATAGAGAAATGATGTAAGCAGTCCATAAAATTATCTCAGCAAAAAACTCCATGAATAAACCCCCTAGTTGTTATGTTATTATTATTATTATTATTATTATTATTATTATTATTATTATTATTGGTTATGTTGTTTTGTTGTTGTTAAACTTTTATTAAAAGCAATTTGCACGGCCCGAGATGAGTTCTCAAAACAACGAACTCATGGGCCTCCCTTGGCAAAATCGCTTTTAATGTTAGTGAATGTGTCATTGTTAATTGAACTCCCAAATCTCATTTTGTTCTGAAAGATGAATTCTTTTAAATCTTTCGTTCTTAAAGATGAACAAAAGTCCTTGGTCATGAGGAAGGGTGTTCTGCATTTGTTCTGTGATGAGGATGTGAGAGATGTGGTGCCTTTCTAAAATTGGGAAGGAAACTGAAGGGTAAGATGAAGAGAGAACTTCTTGAGATAAATAGAATTTTTCATCATACAAGGGATCATCAAAAGTAAGGAAAGGATCTTTTTGAGAAAAGTATTGGATTAAGTAACTATTTTCAGTGGTAGAAAAAATTTTATCTGGAGTAAGGATGGGTTGGTCTTTGAGGGCGAGGAGAGTTTCTTCAAGCTCAGGGGTTGGTGAAAGAGTAGAGAGCCGATCTATGCAAGTGAGGGTAGAGAAAATTATTCCTAAGATCAGAAGGAAGATAGTAGCGTTTTTGATAATTTGAAGCTTCCATTCTTTGTTGAATAAATAGACAAATCCAAATGTAGCGAAGATTAAAAGGATGAAGTTGAGATAAATCAAAGAAGAGGTTTGATAGATGTATAATGGGATGAAAAACGGAAGGAAAAAATAAGTGAGATAAAATTTGTTTTTTTTCCAGGTAATGGTTAATCCAATGATTGCGAGGAGGAAAGCAAAAAGACTAAGTCCAAAGATTCCACCTAAATCTGAGAAAAGATCAAAGAGAATGTTTTGAGAAAGATAAGGGCCAAGTAAGAATGGTTTTCCTAAAACTAAGTTAAGTGAAGTTAATAAAAAAATCATAATTCCCAGAGGTTTGACGTAATTGTCTTTTTTTAAGTAAAAGTAAAGAGCAAGGAGTAGTAGAGCTAAGAAGGAACTGAATAAATCGAAGAAAGGAATGAGAAAGAAGGGAATGTAGGAGAGGGATTTGAGAAATTTGTTTTTGCTGAACAATGCCGAGAATCCAGCGAGGAGAAGGAAGATGAATAATGAGTGATGGGAAAGGGTGGCGAAAGTGAAAATAAATACAGGAGATAGGATAATAAACAAAAGGAGGAAGAATTCTTCTTTAAGAGAGAGGTTGAATCGTTTAGTTATATTATTAAGTAAGAGTAAGGAGAGGATTCCTAATAATGATGTGAAAATTTGTGCTAAGTAAGGGAAGTGAGGCAGGTAAGAGAAAAGGTGAAGGATTAAGTGGTAAGGGTTTTGCCAAAAGTTACTAAGATTAATTTGAGTGGCAGAGTAAAGAGGGTGATAAGATGATGTGGAGATGAGGAGATAATTGTGGTTAAGAATTCTAAATAAGAACGGTAAACTTAGAGTTATAATTAGGAAAAGAGGTAAGTATATTGATTTGTATTTAATCAAGTGTCCTAATACTGTATTTATGGTTTTGTCGGTCTGAGTTGACATCTTACTTTGTAAATATGAACTGTGTTGCTATATAATAATTCAAAACATCTTTGGTCAATATAAGGAGGTAATTCTAAATTATAAATAGATTTACTTTGAGGAGAAACTAATAGGTAATGAAGGTTATATCTATCGAAAAGACTAATCGCTTGAGTTTGATAAGAGGTGCTGAAAAAAGAATTAAGATGAGAGAAACGTTCATCAATATCTTTGATTAAAGAAAATTGGGTGTCCATGAAATTTTTTCTTTGGCTAGTGTAGGCTAAGAGGTGACCTTCAGATAGGGAAGTTATTATAGTTGCTTGGGGGTTGGTGTTTTCTTTAATCCAAGTGAATGCTTTGAGATCTTCATCAGAAGGTGTTTGTTGCTGAAGGGCATAAGTGAAAGAGGGTATGATTGAAGTAATGATAAAAAGGATTAAGATGATTATTGGTAAAACTGTAGTCCAACGTTTTATTTTAGTAAAATGAGTTTTTTGAAGATAAGGAGTGAAGGAAGTATACGCTTGGGCGAAGAAGATAGCTAAAATAAGACCAAAAAACATTAGGGCTAGACGAAATTCAACAAAATTGATGATTGCTAAGAATGCGGTGGAAATTGCTAGGCCAAGGAGGAGAAAAACATTTTTGTTTTTTTGTTCGAATAAAGATCTGTAAATTGTATAAAGTCCGATAAGGAAAGGAATCACGCCAATTAAGATTAGAGAGTTTAAGATGGAAATGTTAGGGAAGTATTGATTCATAATTTGAGGGGGAACGTTCTGCCAGATGAAGCTAGGCCCTTCAGTAATGAGAGTTCGTTTAAAGAAAAGAAATTGGGTCCAGATGAAAAGGAATAATGAGAAAAGAGCAAGTTCTAATTCTGCTTTGTCGGTTCTTTTTTCTTCAAGTTTGGAAAGGAACAAGTAGAAGAGGGTCCCTATTATTAGTAGGGCTGTGGCAGCACTAGTAAGAGAAAGGATTAAGATAGAGATGATGTAAATGTAATTGAACTTTTTTTCTCTGATTTTCATCAAGGAGTAAATGGCGAGTAAGGATAATGGGAGGAATAGGGATAATGGAGTGAAGGAATTAGTTTGGAAAAGGATAGGGATGAATGCAGAGATGAAGGCTGCGAATAAAGAA
Source organism: Candidatus Woesearchaeota archaeon (assembly GCA_018657845.1). Classification (GTDB taxonomy): domain Archaea; phylum Nanobdellota; class Nanobdellia; order Woesearchaeales; family GW2011-AR9; genus JABHWJ01. The sequence goes on from JABHWJ010000013.1 coordinate 8,608, forward strand.
GGGTTGTTTTTTTTGGTAATTTGTTTAGCAATGATGAAAATTAAAAAAGGGATTAGGGAGAGTAAGATGTTGGGGAGGAGTTTAGCTACTAGGTCTAATGGTAAGAATAGATCTAATGAAGCGGAAAGGTAATGAAACGCAGGTAGGAAGATCAGAGTTCTTCCGCCATAGGAAAGCGGGTCATCATAAAGTGGGAGGCCATGACTGGTTATGTGTTCAACCTGTCTTAGGTGGAAATAAGAATCATAAGTGAAGTTAGAAATAGAGAAGGCGAGGATTAATCTTAACATAAGAGTAAAGATAATTATAGCCAAAAGGAAGTATTTGGTTCTTTTTTCATTTGTGACCATGATTTAAGTGAAAAAGAGGTTTTATTTTATAAATATGTAGGGTTGAGAGTCGAAATGTTTATAATATTTGGTAATTGAGATATTTAAATGAAAGTTTCTACGGGGGCAGAATTTTTGGATAGAGTGTTTAATGGAGGGTATGATACGGATGTAGTTACTACTATTTTTGGCCCTTCTGGAAGTGGGAAGACTAATCTTTGTTTGATTTCTGCAGTTAAGGTTGCTGAGCAAGGAAAGAAGGTGGTGTTTATTGATACGGAGGGAGGGATTTGTGTAGAACGGATTAGGCAGATCTCTAAAGATTATGAAGGGGTGTTGAAAAAGATCGTTTTCTTTAACCCATTTAATTTTGTTGAGCAGCAGGAAGTTTTTGAAACTCTTAAAGAGATGGTGAATGAAGAGGTAGGGATGATTGTTGTAGATAGTATTTCCATGTTGTATCGGTTAGAGTTAGGTAAGGGCGAAGGGGTGTACGATGTTAATGTAGCCTTAGGAAGGCAGATTGCTCATTTAGTTGAGATTGCTAGGCGGCGTAAGATTCCGGTGTTAGTTACTAATCAAGTTTATTCTGATTTTGATAATAAAGATAAAGTGAAGATGGTTGGTGGCGATTTGTTGAAGTATGGTTCCAAGTGTTTGATTGAATTAATTAATTTGGTTAATTCTAGAGGATTAGTGTTGAGGAAGCATAGGTCGTTGCCTGAAGGGTTGAATGTTAAATTTAAGATTGTTTCTGAAGGGATTGAAGAAGTTTAGAATAAATTTATATAATTAATAATTTTAGTTAATTCTGATAGATGGTTGCTAAAACAAAGTTTTCAAAAGAGGAATTAAATAAGATTCTGTTAGATTATGATTTAGGGAGATTGAAAAGTTTAAGATTATTCAAAGAAGGGACAGTACAGACGAATATCTTTCTTGAGACAACTAAGGACAATTATGTTTTAAGATACTATGAAAATAGATCAAAAGAATATGTTCTTTTTGAGGTGAACATTCTTCATTATTTTAGTGATCATAACTATCCTTGTGCAACTCCAATAAGAAATGTTCATGGGGAGTTTATTGGTAGGTATAAAAAGAAGTATTTTGCAATCTTTGATTATGTTAAAGGAAATCATATTGAGAAACCAACTAAAATTCAAGGTCATGAATTGGGAAAGTATCTTGCTAAGCTCCATAACATTTCACAAAGTTATAGGCCTGATTATTTGGAGGTTAGAGAAACTAAAGATAAAAAGTTTTGTTTGGACACTGCAAAAGTTGAAGGAAAGAAATTCAAATCAAGGATTAAAGCAAACAAAAGAATGGAAATTTTAAAAAGAGAAATTGGTAAGGTAAAATTGCCAGGTTCTCTACCGAAAGGGGTGTGTCATGGTGATTGGGATATTACTAATTTGAAATTTGAGGGAAATAAATTAGTCGGGGTTTTGGACTTTGATGATTCTTGTTATACTCATTTAATATTTGATGTGGCTAATTTTATTTATTATTGGGCGTGGATGAGGGAGAAAAAATTTGATTTTAGTAGAGCAAGATCTTTATTGAAAGATTATTTGAAATATAGAAAACTTTCTGAAATAGAGAAAAGATATTTGTTTGATGGAATAAAGATGGTTATCTTTACTTATATGGGTTGGTTTTTTTATGAGAAGTGGAAGAATGAAGATGTGTTTGAGAAATGTAGGAACAGACTTGAATTTTTAGATGGAATTGGCCGGGAAGAGTTTTATAAAAAGCTGTTTAAGTGATTAATTGTTGACATTCTTCGTGGGTGAGTTTTTGATATTTTCCAGAAAGAACTATTTCTTGGTTAACTAATTCTGGTAGAGTTAATCCGGAGTCTGATTCTTGGTGATATTGGGTTGCAATTTCAGAAAAAGGAATGTCTGGATAAGTTATTTGGAGTTGATCAAATTTTGAGGTGAGGTCATCGAACTCTTGTTTGGGAAATGTTTTTGTGAAAGCTTTATTGGCACAGATCATTCCATAGATGACATCTACAACAGCATGTTGTTTTGTGTATAATACTGAAGAGAACATTGCACCCATGTTTTTTTCATAAGGTTGAAATTCATTTGGAGGGATGATTGATTTTCCAATGTTGTAAGCTAGAACTGAATAAGTAATGTGTAAGCTAGGGCAGCAATTAACTGGATCATCCCAGTATTGGACAAATTTTAATGCCTTATCTTTGTGTTTTGTTGGCCGGGGCATGAAGGTTGGAATTGTTTTGAAAACATCGGCAGCAAGTTCATTAGCGTATTTGAAACAGTCGGTGATTTCTTGCACTTCTTGGTTTTCGATGCAAGCAATACTGAAGTGTTTGGCTAATGAGAAAAATTGAGGAACAATTAATGAATAGGCCTTGGCATCTTTTGGTTTAAAGGGAATTCTTTTATCTATCTCTGTTTCTACACAATACTTGTCTGCGTTTCTGATTAGGTTTTGAGTCCGGTGATATTGATTCATCCAGTCCCAAGCAATGTCTAGGAGAATTCTTCCTTTTTTACTGGTTTGTAAGTGTAAGAACTCTCTGATTACTGGGAGAGTAAGTTTTACTGGTGGCATTGGTGGTAGAGAAAACATATTATCTGAGGAGTAAGTTTATTATAAATTTATTTCTGTGTTGGAGTGGATACATGAGCTAATGTTTAAGGAATGTTTATATAATGAAGAATTAATATATTTAAATTATGAATAAGAAAATTATTTTAATTGGGGTTATTGCGGTGTTGATACTTTCTTTAGTGATAGTGTTTACTGTTTTTAAACACGATTATCGGCCAGCTACATTGGATGGAGATAAATGTTTCACTTATACTCAAGATTGTACTTGTTTTGGATCACTTTTGGTTATGGAAAGTTTTCCTCTTCAATATAATTGCCAAGGGTTAGAGTTCTGTGAAGAGATTAATGTTACTGAATGTGATTAATCTTTGTTAGGTATTGATATTCCCAGAAACCTTTATAAAGTACTGACGAAAATAGATAGTTATAGCCGACGCTTATCCGTTGTAGGGTAAAGCATTACACATTGAGGCAAAAAAAATATGTGAATAAGACTTATTCTTATTTGCTAATGGAGCTAAAATAAAAAATGGTAGCAGAACAACAAGAGAATTTACTCTTACCTTCAGCTGAATACTTGAAGTCAGGAGTACATATTGGAACTAAATTTAAAACTAAATATATGAATAATTTCATTTACAAAACTAGGCCAGATGGGTTAAGTGTTTTGAATTTGAAGAAAATTGATGAAAGAGTCAAAGTTGCAGCTAAGTTCTTATCACAATATGAACCTCAAGATATTTTGGTGGTAGGTAGGAGAGAGAATGGCTGGAAAGCTTTGAAGATGATGAATAAATTAGCTGGAATCAGAGTTATTACTGGAAGGTATCCCCCAGGAATTCTAACTAATCCAAATCTAGAAACTTTTATTGAACCAAAGGTATTGGTAGTTTGTGACCCTTGGCCAGATAAGAATGCAGTAGAAGATGCTTTGAAAGCAGGAATGCCTATTGTGGCATTATGTGATACAAATAACCAAACCAATAATCTTGATTTGGTAGTTCCTTGTAATAATAAAGGAAGGAAATCCGTAGGGATAGTAATATATTTGTTAACTCAAGAATACTTACGTCATAAAGCTGTGTTGAAGGGCGATGAAAAGTTAGGCGCCGAAATAGACGACTTTACTGATGAATAGATTTATTCTTTTTTTCTTTTTATTTTATCATTTCGTTTATTTACCTATTAAGGAGGGGACTTGTTGATGTCTGACAATATTATTGAATTAAGAAGTAGGGAAGATCTAGAAAGAATTGTAAAAACAAGTCTTAGTGATTTTTTCAGTAATCAACTTAGAACATTTTTGAATGAGAACCCAAACTCTGTTGATGATATAAAACGTGAGATTTCTTTGTTTAATATCACTGATGATCTTGAGAAAAGATATGAGAAGAAATTAGAGCATTTTTGTGGTTTTATCCGAATGTTTTATTTCGGCATGAGCCGTGATAAGGTTGATAAAGAGGATATGTTATTCCATGGGTTTTTGGATCAATTTCAAGGTGAAGAATACTTTGAGATGGCTTATTCTTTTAGAAATTCACGAGATAATAGTATTGATAATCTTAATGCTCTTCAAGAATTTATAAATGGTGAACTGATTAGTCATAAATTGGATCTGAATTCTATCCGGGAGCCCAGTTTTCTCTTACCTTTCATAATGGGTCTTTATCCAAATGCTGATAGCTTGAATCATACATTTTTAAACTATCTTGAGAAACAAGTGGAATCTGTTGGACAATTAACTAGAAACCTCATGTTGGTTTTTGGAAAACTACAGGGCATTGATCAAAATGAAGTTTATAGGGATGTGGCAATGCGTAAGAAAAAGTTCATAGAATTATCATTTTATGAACATAGTTTTGTGCCAATGGTAGAATGTTTATACGAATCTTATCAGCGTTAGATTCTTTTTTTTTCTTTTTAACAAAACATTTTTATAATTATGTTTAAAATAAGTTTTTTATGAAATTAATCATAGTTAGACATGGGGAAACTGAAGAGAATAAGGCACATATTTTGCAAGGGCACTTACCCGGAAAACTTTCTCAGTTAGGAATTGAACAGGCAAAGAAAGTTGCTTTGAGATTAAAAGAAGAACCAGTTGAGGTTATTTATTCGAGTGATTTGGCAAGAGCTGTTGACACTGCTAAAGAGATTCATAAGTTTCATCCTGGTGTGGATTTAATATTTACAGAAAAGCTTAGAGAAAAAAATATGGGAAGTTATACTTCTCTTAATTATAAAGAGGTTGATTGGGACAATCCTCCTAAGGATATGGAAACTAGAGAGAGTATGAGGATAAGAGTTAAATCTTTGATTGATGAGGTTTATTCAAAATATCAAAATAAGACCGTTGTCTTTGTTGGTCATGGGGGAATAAATAAAGCTATTATTGCTTTGGTTAAAGGAGAAGGAGTAGATTATGATTTGGTCAATTCAGGAAATACTGCAGTAACTATTTTTGAGATTTATGAAGATAACAAACATAAGATTCATTGTCTGAATTGTACTAAGCATTTGTGAGGTAACTAGTTCTTTTAGAAGAGATGATTTAGAGTAATTAAATGGTCTTTAATAATACTTATAAAGGGAAAATCGATGTTTGTTAAATAGGATGAAAAAGAAGATTGTGGTCATTGGTGGAGGGACAGGAAACTTTACAGTGTTACAAGGGTTAAAGAATTATCCTGTGGAGTTAAGTTCAATTGTTTCGATGGCTGATGACGGCGGAAGTACTGGGGTTTTGCGCGATGAATTGGGAGTATTGCCTCCAGGAGATGTGAGACAATGTTTAGTTGCTTTATCAGGATCATCACGTTTGATGAGGAGTTTGATGAATTACCGGTTTGAAGATGGATGTTTACAAGGACACAGTTTTGGAAATTTATTCTTATCTGCTTTGGAGAAAGTTACAGGTAGTTTTGAAAAAGCAGTAGATGAGGTAGGGAAGGTTTTATTGATTAAGGGGAAAGTGATTCCAGTTACAATTAATCAAACCAGATTGAAAATGATTTTGAATAATAAGAAACTGTTGGATGGAGAGTGTCAGATTCACGAATCTACTGAAGTCGATCAAGGATATACTGCGCTTTATTTGGAACCTTTTCCTACAGTGAATCAACGAGCGATTGATGAAATCAGGAATGCGGATTTGATTGTTTTAGGTCCGGGCGGATTATATACTTCTTTAATTCCAAATTTACTTGTGGAAGGAATGAGTAAGGCTTTAAGGGAAACGCAAGCTAAGAAAGTTTTTGTGGTTAATCTAATTAATAAAAAAGGTCAAACCACCAATTTTTCTACTGGGGATTATTTGAAAGAGATAAATAGATTTACAGGAAGGAATGTTTTTGATCATGTTATAATCAATGATGGTCTTCCTCCAGAGGAATTAGTTGCCAAGTATAAAGAAGAAGGAGATTTAGTTAAAGATGATTTGGAGGATCCAAAAATTATTAGAGCTAATTTATTGGGTAATGGATTTAAGGAAGTACAGAAAGGGGATTTGATTAAGAGGAATTTAATTCGTCATGATTCTGATAAACTGGCTGCAGAGTTGATGAAACTTGTTGAAACTTGTTGATTATTGAAACTTGTTAAATGGATTTAAGATGAAGGAAAAATTATTAATTTTTGATTTAGATGATACATTGATTGATACTAATGGCGTTTTAAGAGAGGAGACTGTTTGGGAAGATGTGGAAAAGTTGACATTATTGCCTGGAGTGAAAGATTTCTTTATTAATTTTTCAGGAAAGAAAGTTTTAGTAACAAAAGAAACTGATGAAGGATTGCAGAGTAAGAAAATAGAAGTTTTAAAGATAAGAGATTTATTTGTTGAGATTCTGATTTGTTATAATAATGAAGGAAAGAAAAAATGTTTTGAAAAAGTGATGAATGATTTTCCGGATGATGAGCTTTGGGTGATTGGAGATCGGAGAGATTCAGAGATTAGGCATGGTAATGAATTGGGTCTGAAAACAATGTTATTGAAGCGTGGAAAATATAAAAATTTAAAAGCTAAAGATGGGTTAGAGGTCCCAGATTATGAAGTAGAGGGATTTGAGGAATTAACGGAGATAATATGCAAGCAGTAATTCTAGCAGCAGGAAAGGGAACGAGGATGTATCCCATGGCGATTAATAAGCCTAAGCCTTTAATAGAGGTAGCTAACAAGCCAGTTTTAGAACATACGCTAGATCAGATGCTAGGATTAATCGAAGAAGTAGTTATTATTGTGGGTTATAAGAAAGATATGATCATAGAAAGATTTGGAGATAATTATAAAGGAATGAAAATCACTTATGTGGTACAAGAAGAGCAAAAAGGAACTGGACACGCGGTGTCAATGGCTCGAGAATTTGTTAAAGAGAAATTTTTGGTATTAAATGGAGATGATTTGTTTTCTAGAAAAGATATGGAGAACATTTCTAAATATAATAATTGTATTTTGGTTAAGTATAAAGAAGATCCTTCTGCGTTTGGGGCGGTTGTTGTTAAAGAAGGGAAGGTTATTGATATTGTAGAGAAATCTAAAGAGTTAGTTTCTAATTTAGTTAACGCAGGAATGTATTGTTTTTCTTTAGGGGTTTTTGAAATTTTGGAAAATTTAGAACCTTCAATTCGAGGAGAGTATGAGTTGACGGACGCAGTTAAGATTTTGGCTTCACAAGGAGAGATGTATTATGAAGAGGTGAAGGGTTATTGGATTCCGGTGGGTTACCCATGGCATATCATTGAGGCCACCGAGAAATTATTAGAAGAGAGGGAAGAAGTTTCTATTAGGGGATCGTTGGAGAGTGGAGTGATTGTGGATGGTTCTATAGATATTGGGGAAAGTTCTATTGTTGGGGAAGGAACGTTGTTACAAGGAACAGTAGTTGTAGGAAAAAATTGTAAAATTGGTAGGAGTTGTAAAATAAAAGGTTTTAGTGCTATTGGGGAGAGGGCTGTAATTGAAGACGGCGTGGAATTAGAGGATGTGATTGTTGGGGCTGGAGCTCGGATCGGAGCTGGTTGCGTGATAAGGGATTCTGTTTTGGGAGAAGGCTCAATTGTTTCTTCGGGAGTTAAGATAGATAATAAAAATTGTGGTTGCAAGAAGAATGGGGGGAAGGGAGTTTATGTTGGAGATGATTGTAAGGTAGGAGATGAATTTGAGGAAGGAGTAGCGGTTGATTGATTTTTTCTAAAGATTTTTGTTAATTATGGTTAATAAATAAACTTAAAATAAAAAGTTATATAAAACCAAAAATATTTATTAATAAAAAAAGAGGTTATTGTATGAAGTTTAAAGTTAAAGATACGGAAGAACAAGTTCTTCGGACCTTCCACTCAGGGGATCAGAAATGAAATTCCGTGTGAAAGATATGGATATAGCTACAGGAGATATTCTAGTTGCTATTCTAAATGAGAAAGATGCCAAGAAACTAGATCTTCATTCGGGAGATAGGGTGTTAGTGAATTATGGAAAAAAGTCAACTGTAGCCATATTAGATATTTCTGAAAGTAAAAGAGCTGTTCCTGAAGGAAAAATTGGATTATTTGAAGAGGTTTTGGACAAATTACATATTAAAAAGGGAGCAGTTATAGATTTAGGGTTTACTGGCAAGCCAGAATCTGTTAAATATATTAGAGATAAATTATTCGGAAAAACATTGGCTTATACTGAGTTGTATCGTATCATAGATGATATTACTAATGATAGATTAACAGCGGTTGAAAAAACTTATTTTGTTGCTGCGGGGTTTATTAATGGTTGGAGTACCGAAGAAGTTGTAGACATGACTAAGGCAATGGTAGAAACTGGCGGGCAATTGAAATTTCCAGGAGTTACGTTAGATAAACATTGCATTGGGGGAGTGCCAGGAAATAGAACAACCATGATAGTTATTCCGATAATTGCTTCAGCAGGATTTACAATTCCAAAAACTAGTTCGAGGGCAATAACTTCTCCCGCGGGAACGGCAGATACAATGGAATGTCTGGCTAGAGTAGAATTACCTGAGAAGAGAATAAAAGAAATAGTTAGAAAAACAAAAGCTTGCATAGTTCATGGTGGAAGTATGAATCTTGCTCCTGCAGATGATAAGATAATTGAAGTGGAACACCCTCTGTCAATAGATGCAGAAGGGCAATTGTTAGCTTCAGTGATGGCGAAAAAGTATACTGTCAGTGCCAATCATGTTTTGATAGATATTCCTTTGGGAAAAACTACTAAGGCCAAAAATAAGAAAGATGCTAATCACTTGAGGAAGATGTTTGAGTTGATTGGAGCAAAATTAGGAATGAATGTTATTGTTATAATTACAGATGGATCTCAACCAATAGGGAATGGGGTCGGTCCATTATTAGAATCAGAAGATGTAATGGCGGTTCTTCGTAATGACCCATTAGCTCCAGAAGACCTAAAAGAGAAAGCAATTAAAATGGCTGGAATCTTATTAGAGATGACCGGAAGGTATAGGAGAAGAGAGGGTGCGAAAGTTGCTAGGGAAATTCTGAAAAGTGGTCAGGCTTTAAAGAAGATGCAAGAGATTATCAAGGCACAGGGAAGACAGAAGAAGTTTACCTTGGGAGAGTATAGAAAACCAGTCAAGAGTGGAAAGAAGGGGAGAGTGAAAGAGATTGATAATGAGATTATTGCTAAGATTGCACGGATGGCAGGAGCACCTCACGATAAGGGATCAGGATTATTTATTAATAAAAAAATAGGAGATTCTGTTAAGAACGGAGAATTATTGTATACTTTGTATGCAGAAAATAAGTTTAAGTTGGATCTGGCGGTAGAATTCTTAAAGAAGAATAAAGGGTATATTATTGGTTAAAATTTTCTACAGAAAGTTAGAAAACCAGTATGGCCAAGCATTTGAAACTCTGGACGCATGATTTTGTCTTCAATTTTCCATTTCCGTTCTAGAAGTTCTAATGTTTCGATTACTTTAATTTTTGTTCTTCTAGTGGAGTCAATGAATATTTTTACTTGAGTGAGGTTGGGAAGATAGACAACTAAGTGAGCTCCAGATTTAAGAGACTTTTCTGCATGGGGAATCACTTGCCAGGGTTCAGGGAGATCCAAATTGATTAAATCTAATTCTTTTTCTTTGATGCCTTTGTAAATGTTATCTTGTTTTAGGTGAAGATTTTTGAGGTTAAATAGTTTAATATTTTTGTTGATGATATCATAATGTTCTGGGTTGATTTCGTAAACAGTTATCTCTTTGCAAATGTTGGCTAATGAAAGGCAGAGAGAACCAGAACCCCCTCCAGCGTCAACGATTTTGGAACTGTGGTTTATTCCAGTTTTAGCGATGACTAGGCCAATGTCTTTAGGTAACATTACTTGGGGTCCACGTTGTAGCGATTCCCAGAGGTCAGGAAAAGTAGGGTTGATTAAGGAGAAATTCTTTTCTTTGTTTGAAGTTAAGGTTTCTTTTTTTGACTTAAGATCTTTACTTTTGATTATACCAAAAGAGGTATGAAAGTCTTCATCTAGGTCTTTTACGAAAAACTTTTTTCCAGTGTTTTTTTCAATTAATATTTTTTTTATGTTTCTCATTTTAAACTTGCATCTCTCTAGTTTCAGTTGTGACACGTCCGCCTTGCCATTGGCCCCGATATGAAGAAGTGGATCCATCTATTTTGATAAAGAAACATTGACAGAATCTCGCTCCAAGTTCAATTTCTATTTCACAAGGACCAGCATTATAAATTGCGGGATGAAGGATTCCAGAATAACCAGGATCACCAACAGTTCCTCTCATGATTACTCCCATTCTGTGAAGGGTAGTTCTGGGTTTGAATACAACAAAAACATCTTTGGGAACGTTAATCTTTTCTACAGTTTCAGCGATAAGATATTCTCCGGGTTTAAGGATATAAGAAGATTTATTATCTGAATTGTAAGAAGCAAGTTCTTCTACTTTGGGAGTTTGTCGTTCGTCTATTCCTAAAAATCCTTTTCCTTTTAATTTGAACAGTTTATTTAATCTTAGGTCGATGACAATACTTTCGGGATTGTTGAGTTCTCTTTCGCAAAGACCTTCAACAAGATTGTTTTCTTTGATTAATTGTTGAACTTTATTGGTTCCAAGGATCATAGGTTAAGGGAGCAAGAAAGGTTTATATTTGTTTTGGTGTTCTGGAGAATATGGACTTTCAAAATAATAAAAAGACATTCTTAGCTAAGTTAGATAAAAGTAAAAAAGGAGGAATTGATGAGAAAGTTATTTCTTTAATTGGAGTTATTAATAGTAAAGAGAATTATTACACTACTTCTTCTTGTTCTGGAAGAGTGGGGTTATTAAAGGGTTCTGAAAAGAAGAATGAAACAGAATGGTTAAAGGTTAGCCATGATTTGATTAAAGAAGATTTCTTTGGATTGGAGAATAACAAGGGTTTGGTGTGGTTAAGGTTAGAGCCATTTATTATGCATATCTGTTGTAAGGATTTAGAATCGGCTAATATTTTGTTGGGTGGGGCTAAGAGGACGTATAAGAAAAGTTGTATTCTAAGTGTAAGTAACAAGTTTATTGTGGAAATAAGAGGGAGTGAACAATTAAAGATGCCTTTTTATGATGATGGAGAACTGTTATTCTCTGGAGAATTAACTTGGTTGAGAAATTTTATTAATGAGAAGTTGGGGAAGATTTGGGAAGGAATAAATAAGTTTGAGTTAATTCTAAAGGAATTAAAATAAATAAAAAATAAAAATTTATTGTATTACTAGTTCTCCAATACAACAACAAGCATCTATTGTGTCACACCTTCTAGGTATTGGGCTTTCATAATTGTAACCTTCAACACTACAAGTTATTTCTGCAGTATTGCCATGTCTGTCAATACAAGCACCATCTAAATATGGTTCTTTTTTTGCTATTCCCGTACAGAAATCTCTACATTCTTTGTCTGGGTCTGGTAAGCAAGCACCTTCACTACAACCAAAATCACAATTAATGCCTATTCCACTACAAGCAGAAATACATTCAGTTGAAGGAAAATATTCAATTAGATTATTATCTTCACAAATATCAACATAGTCTAATCCATTGCTACCTGTGCAGGTTCCTTTTACACTTGATTCTAATCCACCATCAGTATCTTCAAAATCACAACTTTCTACACAACTGTTATCTTGGCAGATAGAATCTTCTGTACATACTTGTCCCTCACAATCATTGTCTGCACAATCTATTGTGTTATCTCCATCATTGTCAAAAGTGTCCGCACAAGAATCGTCTGAAAAGAATTCTGTACAATCATCACAAGGTAGGCATTCTCCCTCATTACAATCTCCTGCACAGGAGACATAGCCACCAGCTTCAAAAGTTAGTGCACAACTATAAACTCCTTGATCTCCAATGATTTCTTCAGTACATTCATTATCATTCATCAATCCCCATGGTCCAGAACCTTCGGTGTGTGTAGCTACAGTGACTTCTTCCCAATTAATACCATTGCCAAACCAATTTGCACATTTTGGCCAAGTTTCTTCAGGAACACTTTCTTCATCACCACTATCGCCTCCGCCTCCACCGCCAGTACTTTTCTTACCTTCGGGTTTCTTTTCTTCAACAGTTTTTTCTGAATCTGTGTTTGTAGTTCCGCTAGTTTCTCCTGGTTCTGTTGTTGTTTCTACTCCTTCTTCAGAAGAAGATTCGTCAACAGATGGTTCATCTGCAGCAGGAATTGGTGTGGGTTCTTCTTGAATTGCAGAAATGATGATGACAGTTAGAATGATTAAGGTTAATATTCCTAATGTTAACTGCCAGATCATTTTTTTATTATTTAATAAAGAACTTGGTTTTTTTTTAATAGATTTTTTAATTTTTATAGATTTCTTAGCCATGGAAATATCACCTTTTTTTAAAGTTAACAGTTTGATTGTTTAACTAATTAATACTTCTTGTAATATAAATGTTTTGGGAGAAAGAATTTTTATTAAGAACAAATAGAAAATAAGAAAAATAAAAGAAAAAAGAAATTACTTCCGTTTCTTGGTTACTACAGCTACACCTAATCCTACTGCAACAAGTATTAATATAACCAACACACCTAACAAAGCGACATAGGTGTTACTTTCTCTAAATGAAGAGGTCACTCCAGATACAGATGTTTCTGCTACGCTTCCGGGTCCTTTGAGTTGGTCAATTATTTGTTGTGTTAAAGAGGGCGTAGTTAAGTCGGCAGTAGACGAAGATTCACAAGGACCTACATTTAATGTAAGTTTTTCAGTGTCTTCTAAGATGTCATCTCTGTAAACTTCTACTTCGATGGTGTATTCTCCTTCTTTTGCATCAGTTACATCAAGAGTAAAAGTTAGAGTGTCATCGTTGTCATTATCAGAGTAATCTTCTAATTTTAGGTTTTTCTTTTCTAAGTTAATTCCTAAATCAGTGTTTTTTACTCTGATACTTACGTCATCTTCGTCTTTAGTTCCAATGTTCTTTATGAGTACAGATAGAGAAACGTATTCGTTACAGTAGGTTTTTTCTACTAAACTTGTAGATGAAATTACAATGTTGTGAGAATCTCTTTCAATTCCTACATCTTTGGTTTCTTCATCAGCGTGTTCTGCTCCGTCACTGGTTTCTCCTTCAACTTCAATGATAAGTTCGTATTCATCTTCTTCTAGGTCTGAAGGAAGAGTGAATTTGATGGTTTCTTTGTGGTCGTCTCCATCATCTAAGTCGAAGTTCTCAGAGATTTCTTCTAAGTCATCTTCATCGTCATCAATGTTTTTGATGGTGATGGTGATGAAAACATCTTCTAAGTCGTCGTTTCCTGTGTTCTTAACATTAACTTCGATTTCGTTTTCTTCTCCAGGATAAAATTTACCACTACTTTTACCATTAACTTCAACATCTTCAATGATTAAGTCACTTTCAGCTTGTAGGTAAAGATCAATTGTTGAGGAGACGGTAGTCGCATCAGCTTTAGCTTCAACTTTTATGTCTCCAAGATTATCTTTCTTACCATCAGCATCTTCAGGAACGTAAACGGAAACCCAAGCAGTAACTTCTTCGAGAGGATCAAGTGTTCCCAAATTTAGTTCTTCACTAAAAGTTCCACTTTCAGTAAGAGAGAACTTAACTTGATAATCGTTGTTAATAGCACTAGTGATTTTTGTTTCAGTTAAAGAATCAAGAGTTCCTTTGTTCTTAACAGTGAAGGATTTTTTGAAGGTGGTTTCACGAGTAGCATCTTCGATTTCAATCTTATCAGTTGTAGTTAATCCAGCTCCTAATTCATCAACAACTTCGTAAGTAGAGAAACCTTCGAATGTAGTGAAGACATAAGTGTTGCTTTTTTGTTCGCCTACACAATCTTCACAAACTGCGTTGTCTTTCAAGATTACTGGGTTACTGAAAGAGGTACTGTAGAAAGTAATAGTAGCATCAACGTTAGTGAATTCTTCTGCCATACCTATTGAAGTATCAATAGAAAGGTAGTGTTCACTTAATTCGATTACTTCATCTAAGTCAGTGAGGTCTCTTAGATCAACAGCTCCGAATTCTACTTTTCCATAATCGTTTTCAATAACTAACTCCCAATCTTCTAATTGGTTGTCAGTTGCATCTGCAGGAATGTTGGTTTCAAAAGATTCTGCAATGGGAATTTTACTAACTAAGATGCACCATTCTTCTGTTTCTTCCCCGTTGATTGCGGCATATAAGTAATGAGCACCTTCTCCATCTGGAGAAAATTCATAGCTGCTTCCGGTGTGGACAGGATCTTCTAATTTTGAATTGTACCAAGTAACTAAATGGTCGTATCCTTCTTCAGCAAGAGTTACTTCTAAAGCTGGTTCGAAAGCAATACCATCAGCAATGGCCCAACAGCCATCAGTTTCTGGTGTCCAATCTTCAATGCAACTGTTTCTTTTTATGTCTACAGTTTCTGTGGTTGATTGAGTAGAGTCATCTCTGAAAAGAGCTTTTACAGAAATTGTGTTAGTAGTTTCTTCAGTGAGTTCGTCTGCATAAATCTTTACAGATTTTGTTTTGACTTCGTTAGGATTAATTGTAACTCCTGGAAGATCAAGTTCTATGACTTCGTTGTCAGAAGAGATAAGGAAGTGAACATCATCTTCAATATTGTCTCCAGCGTTAGTGTATTCAATTACAACTTTAGTAAATTCTTTACAAGTAAGTTCTTCTTGAAGTACTTTTAAGTTTGAGATAACAATATCTGCGGGTTCTTGTTCTACTACAAAGACAAAATCGAAAAGGTCATTACGTAGAGATTTATCCATGTAGTCTTTTCCTTCTGCTTTGATATTAACATCATATTTCCCTTCAGGAACTTCATAAGAAAGGCTTTCTTTCAAAATAACTACTTGAGAAGCTCCAGGATTTAGATTAAAAGTTTCGGTATCTTCGAAAGTAAAATCTAATGAAGATACTTCGGCAGTGATTCCAGTTACCATATATTCTAGATTGTTTTTAACAGTAAATTGGACACTAACTTCTTCTAAAGGATTAACTGGAGTAGATTCTTCTCCAGAGGTTACAGAATCGCCATTAACTTTAACTCCACTAATAGTAAGAGCAGAAGTGATTGTAGCATCTACTGTAAACTCTGTAGGTTCATATCCATCGTTGGCAGTAAAGGTGCAGGTTCCTTCTTTACCATTGTCTTCCCAATTGCCCAAAGATAAGGTTAATTCATTACCGTCGATTGCACAAGTTATTCCACCAGTAGCGACAGCACCAGTAAAAGCTAAGATGTCGCCATCAGCGTCAGTAATGAAATTGGTTAAATTTAAGGTTTTTTCTTCTGTGTTGACTTCTTCTAATTTCTGAGCGGAAATGGTTCCTTCGGGAACTTCGTTAGCATTTCCATTACTGGATCCTAATGTAGGAGTGTCAAATTCTTTCCAGATAGAAGAACCGTCGTGTTGTCTTCCTAAAGATTTACTTTTGCCAGGAACAGCAAGATCTCCGTCTTCTCCATAAGAAGCGTCGTCTACTGTATTTCCATCGCTATCTTTTAGGATGAGTTTTTCTCCAACATTATTAAGAGTAAGAATAGCAGCTAGTGATTTAGTTTTACCTGCTTTTATTTTTATTCCTGTAAGAGAAACGACTTTATTATCGTCTTCAATGGTCCAACCATTAAGAGTAATGGTTTCACCAGCATTGTAAAGTTCGATTCCATCAGGATTTGTGGAAAATTCATTAATAAATACTGTTCCGGTGTAATCGGAATCTGCTAATGCTGCTCGAGTAGTTAAAAGAAGAGCAACAATTGCTAATACAACAAAAAAGATTTTGTGGTTTGTTTTCATTTTATTTTTTACCTCAAATGAATTTTTATTTGTTTATTGTTTGTTATTTATTGTTGGAAGTTATTGTTTTACTAATGCAACTATCAAGATGCCAATAATTATTAGGGTAACTCCCATTGCTAAAATCATTAATACTACCATCAAAGTAGATTCTTCAAATTTTAACTCTGTAGATTCTAACGGTTCATAAGTTGCGGCAGCATTCAAATTAGGGGTGGCAGGTGCAGCAACAGCGGTTGTAGTAATTTCTGGAATAGTTTCCTTAGGAGCTTCTGGTTCGGAGGTAGGTTCTGGGGTAGGTTCTGCTTCTGGCTCAGAAGGCACAGTAGTACATTCCTTGACTTCTAAGTAAACTATTTTTTTATCTCCAAAGACGTTGTAATCATAGTAAGAAATTATATCAATAGGATATGTTCCTACTTCGAAATCTTTGTCTAAGTCAATGATTATTTTTTCTATGTGAGAATTATCATCTTCGTGGCCACGTTCTAAAGCAAAATTATAATCCATATCGATTCCTAAGTCTGTGTTAAGGATAGATAGGGCAGCATGACTTTGTTTACTGCTCCCATAATTAGTTACTTTAACGATTAGATTTGATCTTCTAAGACAGGAAATTTCTTCAGGATCTAATGTGGCGCTTTCTATTCTAACATCATCGGTTTCTCTTTCAACTTCTAAATAAATGATCCAGTCTATGGTGAATTTAGCTTTATTATCATCTTTGGCTTCTATTTCAACATCTAATTGATAAGTTCCTTTTTCAGTATCCATAGGAATTTCAAAATTTAAAATGATCTCTTGATCTTTATCGGAGAGGTCTTCTCCAGCAAGAAGATCGAAGTCTTCTTCTTCATCAAGATCTTTACCAAATTCAGAATCGTCTAAAGTTAAAGTTATGGTTCCTTCCATGTCTCCATAATCATAATCTTCATCAAAAAGATTTTCTAATCGAAAACCAAGACGAATTTTATCTCCAGGACTAAGATTCTTAACTTCAGTTTCGTCATCGTTAATTGCTTTTTTATAATTGTCGAAGTTGTTAACATAAGCATAGATCTTCTTTATTTCAAGCATTGAGTGGACGTTAGTTCTTATAGGGATAGAAGTTTCTTGACCAGATGAGGTGGTTATTTTTAGAGTGGCAATATCATGCTCTCCTTGGTCGGCTTCTACAGGAATCTGAGTTTTAAGGTTAATTGTTTTTTCAGTTCCTTCGAAAGTAAAAGAATAACTATCAGAAGTAGTTGTGGAAAACTTTACATCATAATCTGATTTTACATCAATGATTGTTAAAATTACTTCTTCAGTTTCGGCTGAATTTTTAAGTGTGAATTGTTGGTCTAAATTTAGTTCTTGTTCATCATCATCGAGGTCATCATAATCAACTTCTAGGATCACCTGATTATCATCTACAGAAAGTTCTGCTTGGGCAATACTTGCTAGTAGAATTAAGATAAATACGCTTAAGATTAGTTTAGTTTT
The DNA here is from genome assembly GCA_018657845.1 of Candidatus Woesearchaeota archaeon. Lineage (GTDB taxonomy): Archaea > Nanobdellota > Nanobdellia > Woesearchaeales > GW2011-AR9 > JABHWJ01. The sequence goes on from JABHWJ010000013.1 coordinate 26,305, forward strand.
AATTTTACCCACCCCTGGATATTTTTCTATTGTTGAGTAGTCACAAGATTTATAAGGATTTATATACTGGAGTATATATGTTCGTTATATATTAAGAGAAAAAGAAAATAAGGAATAATTAATCTCTTGGTTTGGTCCCTGCATAGAAGAATTTTTCAATGGAAACATCGGTGTCATTGAAGTTTCCTGATCTCGGATGATTTTCTGCACTTGGAGGTGGAGTTGGTTGAGGCACAGGAGCTGCCTGCTGATTTGATTGAACTGGCTGAGGGGTTGGCTGTGGTCGAGGAGCTGCGCGGATAATCTTGAGTTCTTGGATTTTCTTATCCATACCTTCTAAGCGCTCTCTGAATTCTTTTATTGTTTTAACCATAAATAAAGTGTTTTTTTCTAAAATGTCTTTGATCTTCTCATCAGTGAGCTCTTGTTGTTTTTCTTGATTTTGGGAAGAGGTATGGATATCATGATTAGTTTCTTTGAGGGAGGTGTAATCTTGTTTAGAAAGAAGCTTTTCTGCCTGTTCGATGGCTGCTTCACGATCGGGAGTTAAACCCTGTTTCATTAATTCTAAGGCTAAATCATTAATTTTTTGAATTCTTTCAACGTTCATTTTGTGTACCTCTTTAATATAAATAGTGTTTTGAGAGAAACAACTGCTTCTTATAACGTTTTCTATTCTTGGGTATATTCAATAATCTTACCAAGATCTTTGGTTTTTATTTAAGGTTTAGAAATAGTTCCACAAACAAAGGGGATTTTGAAAGGAATTACTCCAATTGTGCTGAGATAAACTGCTACTAAAGCAAGGATTAATCCGACGAAAAAACCAAGAATGGCGAATTTGAACTCAATAATGGCTAATTGTCCTTTTTTATTTTTATTAAATCCAGGAAATAAGAAACCACAAACAAAGGGGATTTTGAAAGGAAGAATACTTTTAGCACCAAGATAAATTAAAGCTAAACCTCCAACCAATCCTACAAAAAAACCTACGAAGAAATACTGCAATTCAATCATCCCAAGTTGGCCTCTTTTGTTCATAAGTTGGGAAAGTATTTTTAGGTATATAAATGTTTCTTTTTGGGACAAATAGTAAAATAACCGAAAGGTTTATAAATGATTGATGTAAATAGTTTATAAAGTTAACGTGAGGGATGTTTCTAATCGGTGATAAAAAATGCGAAGAACAACTATATCAGAATGCCCGGACTGTGGTTCTAAGGACCTTAGAAAAGATAGAGAGAAAGGAGAAGTTATCTGCAAAGAATGTGGACTAGTCGTAGAAGAAAAAATGGTCGACTTTTCTCAGGAATGGAGAGATTTTAGTGATGATGGTGGAGAAAGTAAACGTAGAACTGGGGCGCCAAGCACGTATACTCAATTTGATCAAGGATTGGGTACAGAAGTAGGAACTACTTCAGATTTTTATAAATTAGGTAGCGAGGGAGCTAAAGATAAGTTTTTTAGATTACGTAAGTGGCAATATAGGATTAGTACTGCTATTGAGAGAAATCTTAAGGTTGCTTTGGCTGAATTGAAGCGAGTTTCTAGTTTTTTGAAATTACCTAAATCCGTAGAAGAAGAATCAGCTAGAATTTATACTATGGCTGTACAAAAAGGATTAGTACGTGGAAGATCGATGGAATCTGTAGTTGCAGGAGCTTTATATGCTGCTTGTAGAAGGCACGAAGTTCCTAGAACTTTAGATGAAATGGGTGAGGCTTCTGGAATTGAGAAAAAAGAAATTGGTCGGACTTACAGGTTTGTGACCCGCGAGTTGGGGATTAATATCTTACCTTCAAATCCAGCAGATTATATTCCAAGATTCGCTTCTGCTTTGAATTTATCAGCTGAAACTCAATCTAGGTCTGTAGAGATTTTAGAACAAGCTAGGGATATTGAGTTAACTTCCGGAAGAGGACCAACTGGAATTGCAGCTGCTGCCCTTTATGTTTCAAGTTTGATTCATGGAGAGAAAAGAACTCAACGAGAAGTTGCTGACGTTGCTGGAGTTACTGAAGTTACAATCAGGAATCGATATAAAGAACTGATTAAGAAACTTAAGCTGACGAAAGAAGTTGAGAAGAATAAAAAGAAATAATTTCTTTTTTTATTTAATTTTTAGGTTTTAGGTGTTATGGATCGGAAATGACTAGAATAGACCCAGAAATCTATCAAAGAGTTCAAAGAAGAGTTTTATATTCTAAAAAAGAAGAGCTTAAAGGAAAGGTTTCAGGAAACGTTAAAGTTACTTTATTGGATCCAACAGATTTTTATTTAAAATGTGACGAGGAAGATTTTCTTAACATTTCTATAGTTGATAAACAAGGGGCAAGATATTACAGTGTTTTTTGGGATACTCAATCTAATTTATCTGGATTTTATGATGCTTCTGTGGAATTTTATCAAAATGTTATTGTGGACCCTACAGTTCAAGCAAGAAATAAAGCAATGAATAATCAGGTTCTTTTTACTGGTGAGGGAGATCATGATTTTATTAGTCTAGATCAATATTTAAATGGAGACTTTAATTGTGATTCTGATTTTGAAGAAGGGGTTTTAAGATTATTTACTCCTCATTTTGATTTAGGTTTTGAGAAGCTTTCAATATATGAATATACTAAAATTTCTGTTGTTTCTCACCAAGATTTATCTCCACATATTGCCAAATTAATTCAGAAAACTTCTCGTTTTGGTTTTCAAGAATCTGAATTAGAAAATTTAGAAACTTCCGTAACTTATTTATTACATGACAAATTCTTAAGAGGAAGTGATTCAAAATGCAAATAACTCCGGAAGTAAAAGCACAATTAGAAGAGCAGAAGAAGCAGTGTGTCTTTTGTAAATTAATTTCTGGAGAGATGGAAGCAAAGAAGGTTTTTGAAGATAATATTGTTATTGGTATGTTGGATATTTATCCGGCGAAGAAAGGACATGTATTGTATATGTTAAAAGAGCATTATCCAATTATGCCATATATTCCCCCAGATGAGTTTAAACATTTTTTTGGTTTGGTGCCAAAAGTGTGTGGGGCGATTAAAGAAGGATTAGTGACGACTGGGGCGAATTTGTTTATTGCTAATGGTTTTGTGGCTGGGCAGAAAGCAGCTCATTTCTTAGCGAATGTTTTTCCAAGAGATAATGGGGATGGGTTTTTTAACTTTTTATTTAAGTTAAGAGACAATACCTTAACAGAAGAACAGATTAAGATGTTGGGTCATAATTTTCCTTTGATGATGAATAATCATTTTACTAGAAATCCAGCAGAGTGGCATAAAGGAAAAGGAGAAGTCCCTAATTTTTTGAAAGAGATTTATGAAAGTTCTATTCCAATTTATGAGGATGAAAAGGTGCTTTGTATTCTTCCAAATAAAGAGTTGATTGGAGGCCATATAGAAATCTATAGTAAATTAGAAGAGAAGTTTATTGAGAAACTTTCTATTGAAGATTCAAGCCATTTATTTTTTACAGCTTCGTTTGCGGCTACGGCATTGTTTGAAGGGTTGAAGGCTCAGGGAACAAACATTATTTTAAAATCCGGTTTTTCTGACGATAACAAAGAAGGGAAGTTGTGTGTTCACGTTTTACCTCGATCAGAGAATGATGGTTTACAAGGAATGATGTGGGAACCAAAACCTCCAAAAGATGAATTGGATGTTGTGCTGAAGAAGATAAAAGAAGAAGTATGGAAAATTAAATATGTAGAAGAAAAGAAAGTTGAAGAGAAGAAAAGAGAACCAGAAGTGATTAAGATAAAAGTTGAGAAAAAAGAAAGTTCTTCTGATGAAATCCGGAAGGCGTTAGAAAGAATAAAAAATTAATTATACTCTAAGATGGAACCTTTAAACACTTATTTAACGAAGAAAGGATGGTCTGATGACTTGGAGAAAACTATAGAAAGATATCCATATCTATTTGCAATTTTTTTAAAGAAGGTCATTGGCAGGCACTCGTCCCTGGTTGGAATATTGTTTATTTCACTAAAGAGTATTTTGCTGGAGTGAAACATATTAAAGAACATCAGGATTTACTTAGACAATTTGAAAATGATCGACTATTAATAAACAAATATACTAATCAAAGAGAGGTTGCAAAAGTGATGGGAGATACTGTTACTGCAGATCATTTAGATGAGAAAATATCTTTTTTGGCTCAATCTCAAGTTTATAGGATTTCTAATCTTAAATAATATCCATCTGTTCTTCTATTCTCCATCAAATTTTACTAAATGAAAAATATCATATCCTTGCAGTTTTTCTCTTCCTTTAAGGTCTGGGAGATCAATTATAATTGCAATCCCAGATATGGTTCCACTTAATTTTTCCACTAGACGACAAGCAGCTTTCATAGTTCCTCCGGTGGCTAAGAGATCATCAATGATAACCACATTATCTTCTGCACTAATAGAATCTTTGTGCATTTCAATTTGGTCAATACCATATTCTAATTCATATTCCTGAGAAACAGTTTCAGGAGGAAGTTTTCCCTTTTTTCTTATTAGCACCAAAGGAAGATTTAATTCGTGGGCAAGAACTGAAGCAAAAATGAATCCTCTAGAATCAATACCTACTATTTTTGTAGGGTTCTTTTTTTTACAATATTCCTTTAGTTTAGTTATTGAATGTTTAAATGCTTTGGGATCTCTTAGTAAGGTAGAAACATCTCGAAACATTACTCCTTGTTTAGGCCAGTGAGGAGTTGTTCTGATTGATTTCTTTAAGTCAAATTCTTTTTCGTTTTCTGTTATTGGTTGAGATGGTTGTCCAACTTTGGGAATTGTATTAGTGAGTAAATTAGTTACTTTCTCGACATTTTGTTCAAATATTTCTAATACGGCTTCCCAGGTTACTGGTTCTTCGTTTTCTTTCCAACAATCATAATCTGTGGACATGGCAATAGCAGCATAAGGGATATTAATTTCGTTAGCGAGGGTAGCTTCAGGAGCAATAGACATGTTAATAATGTCTGCGCCCCAAGCTCTGAACATATGAGATTCGGCCTTTGTTGAAAACCGGGGCCCTTCAATGGTAACTACAGTTCCTTTTTTATGGTGGTCTATTTTAAGTTCTTCAGCAGTTTTTACTAGAGCTTCTCGAAGTTGTTGATTGAAAGGATTGGCCATGGGAGTATGAGCTATTTTTCCTGGCTGGAATGATTCATGAAAAGAAATTTTTCTATGTCTGGTGAAATCAATGAATTGATCAATGATAATAAAATCTCCTCGTTTGATTTCTTCCTTAAGACTTCCACAAGCAGTGGTTGCTAAGATATGGGTGCAACCAGCATCTTTGAGAGCTTGAATGTTGGCACGAAAGTTAATTTGGGTTGGAGGAATGGTGTGTTGTCGACCATGGCGAGCAAGGAGAACGACTTCAGTGTCATTTATTCTTCCAACTTTTAATGAAGAAGAAGGTTGACCATAACGTGTGTCAACAATTAGTTCATGAGCGTCTTGTAAAATATCTGGGTTGTTTAGTCCAGATCCACCGATGATTCCAATTTTTACCATTTTAATTTACCTCTTGTTTGAGTTGTTCGGAGTTTAGATCTTTTAAGTTTACACCAATTCTCTCTACCACTTTTGATGCTAATAATGAACCCAATTTTCCAGCTTTTTCTAAGTCCCAATCATTACAGAAACCATAAAGAAATCCGGCAGCATAACTATCTCCTGCCCCAGTTGTGTCAATAGCTTCGGTGAGGAAGGGTTCGATAAAGTTAACAATTCCATCTTTGCAGATTAAGGAACCTTCTTTGCCAATTTTAACAATGGCGATTTTAACATGGTTGGCTAATTCTTGAACAGCTTCTTCTGGTTCTAGGCCAGTAAATTCTTTAGCTTCAGTTTCATTAACAAAAACAATGTCTGCATGATTCATTACTAAATCTTTAAGAAATTCTTTATTTCTTCTGATTAATCCTGGATCGGCTAGGTCAATAGAAACTAACGTGTTGTGTTTCTTGGCTAGTTCGATTGCATGTAGGATTGTTTCTTTAGTTGGCCCTTCAATTTGGTAACCTTCTAAATGGAGGACTTTGCTTTTTTGAATGTCTTCTTCTAAGACGTCTTCTTTAGCTAACTGAATTGCTGCCCCTAAGTGAACGGAGAAAGTTCGTTCTGAATCTGGAGTGATGAAGGTCAGGGCGTGACCAGTTATGGATGGGTGGGTGTTTATTTTTGTAGAGACTCCGTTTTTTTGTATCTCTTGGATGTAGATTTCACCATGTTCATCAGTACCTACTTTTCCGCAAAGAATAGATTTTCCTCCGAGGAAAGAGATACACTTGAGAGTGTTTGCTGCACTACCTCCAGGAACTTTTTCTATTTTTAATTGGTGTTGGTTGATTTTTTCTAAAAGAAGTTTTGCTTGATCTTCTTCAACGAGATGCATTTCTCCTTTAGCTAAATTAAATTCAAGAAGTTTATTATCATCTACTTCTACAAGAAGGTCCATTAAGGCATTTCCTAAACCGATTACGTCGTATGTTTTCATTTTTTGTATTTGGGTTAATATCTGTAATGCTCTGATTTATATGGCCCTTCTTTTGGAACATCTAGATATTTAGATTGTTTGTCAGTCATGACATCAAGTTCTACTCCGATTTTTTTCAGATGCAGTCTAGCAACTTCTTCATCTAATTCTTTTGGTAGAACAGTTACGCCAAGTTCATGAGGTTTTGTCCACAATTCAATTTGAGCAAGAACTTGGTTAGTGAAACTGTTTGACATTACAAAACTAGGGTGGCCAGTTGCACATCCTAAATTAATTAATCTTCCTTCTGCAAGAATATAGATTTCTTTTCCATCCAAAGTATATTTGTCATATTGTGGTTTGATGTTTTCTTTAGTTGCTCCAGATTTGTTATCTAACCAATCCATATCAATTTCGTTGTCAAAGTGACCGATGTTACAAACTATCGCTTGGTCTTTCATCATTTGAAAATGTCTGTCAACGATGACATGATAATTTCCAGTAGTTGTTACAAAGAGATCTCCTTCTTTGGCAGCGTTGTCCATCTTTTTAACTTCATATCCTTCCATTGCTGCTTGTAAAGCATTAATTGGATCGATTTCTGTTACAACTACACGACAACCATATCCTTTAAGTGATTGGGCGCAACCTTTTCCAACATCTCCATAACCAGCAACAACCGCAACTTTTCCTGCTAACATTACATCGGTTGCTCTTTTGATTCCATCAACTAAAGATTCTCTACATCCATAAAGATTGTCGAACTTAGATTTAGTTACAGAATCATTGACGTTAATTGCAGGGAATAAAAGTTTTTTTTTTCTAGCCATTTGGTAAAGTCTGTGCACACCAGTAGTAGTTTCTTCAGAAACTCCCTTTACTTCTTTAACCACATTAGTCCAACGTTGATTATTTTCGGTGTAGGTTTCTTTAAGTGAGTTAATTAATTCTTTGAAGTCTTCTCCTTCCGTAGAATAATCTTGTTCTAAAACTGAAGAGTCCTTTTCAATATCTACTCCTTTATGGATCATCATGGTAGCATCCCCACCATCATCAACAATTATTGTTGGGCCTTTTCCTTCTCCAAAGTCTAACGCTTTCTTGGTGCACCACCAATATTCTTTAAGAGATTCTCCTTTCCAGGCAAAAACTGGAATTTCTTGAGCTGCAATCGCAGCAGCAGCATGATCCTGTGTTGAGAAAATATTACAAGAAGCCCATCTTACTTCTGCTCCGAGAAGTTTGAGGGTTTCGATTAGAACTGCGGTTTGAATTGTCATATGCAAAGAGCCCATGATTCTTGACCCTCGAAGGGGTTTACTTTCTTGGTATTTTTCTCTAATTGCTATAAGGCCAGGCATCTCTTTCTCGGCAATTTTGATTTCTTTTCTTCCCCAATCTGCTAAGGAGAGGTCTTTTATTTTATAATCAGTAAAGTTTTCATTCATATTAGTCACCTTTTTGTATTTATTTTAAGGTTGAATCTAAACACAATATATATAAAGATTTAGGAATTATCTTTCACTATGGCCAATGCAGGTGATTATGTAAAAATACATACTAAAAAGGGCGTAGAGGAAGGAATCCTAATGCCTAGTTCTGATGAAAATGTGGTTCTTATTAAATTAGATAGCGGTTATAATTTGGGTTTTGAAAAGAAAAAGATTACTAAGATGAACGTAGTGAAGAAAGGGGTTAAAAAAGAAGAGAAAGGTAAACGGATTGTTAAAGACAAGAATTTACCCACCATTGCGATTTTACATACAGGAGGAACGATTGCTTCCAAAGTCGATTATAGGACTGGGGGGGTGGCGACTGAATTTAGCCCCGAAGAATTAATAAAATTATTTCCAGAGTTGAAGAAGATTGCAAATGTTGAATCAGAATTGATTGCTCAAATGTGGAGTGATGATCTGCGTTTTAAACATTTTACTTTAATTGCCAAGGCCGTGGAGAAATATGTTAAAAAGGGAGTTAAAGGAATTATTGTAGGAATAGGAACAGATAATTTGGCTGTTGCCGCTGCCGCACTTAGTTTTATGGTGGAGAAAAGTCCAGTTCCGATTGTTTTAGTGGGGGCACAAAGAAGTTCTGACAGAGGAAGTAGTGATGCAGGAATGAATTTAATTTGTGCAGCAGAGTTTGTGGTTAAATCTGATTTTGGAGGTGTAGGAATTTGTATGCATGAAAGATCTGGTGATAATAATTGTTTGATTTTGTCTGCGAGTAAAACTTATAAATTACATTCTTCTCGTCGAGATGCGTTTAGGCCGGTGAATTCTGAGGCTCTTGCTAAAATAAATTATAAAACTCGTGAAATTAAGTTTTTGACTAAAGATTATCCCCATAAAAGTAAAGAATTAGTGGTTAAATCAAAGATGGAAGAAAAGGTTGGTTTGTTAAAGATTCATGTCAACATGTTTCCTGAACAGTTTTCATTTTTTCAAGGTTATAAGGGATTAGTAATAGAAGGAACTGGATTAGGACATACTCCAGGACAAGTTCCTAATCCTGACTGCATAGTGCATAAGAAAATCTATCCAGCGATCAAAAAATTAGTGGATTCTGGTTGTGTGGTAGTGATGACTACTCAATGTATTTTTGGTGGAGTAAATATGAATGTTTATGATAAAGGTCGAGATTTGTTGTCGTTAGGAGTAGTATCTGGAGGAGATATGTTAGCTAACACTGCCTTAGTGAAGTTATCTTGGTTATTGGGAAATTATCCTCAAAAAGAAGTTGTAAGGTTTGTGGGGAAGGATTTTCGAGGAGAGATTAATAAAAATATTAGTTATGAAGAAGACTTTTTAAAATGAAAAAAAGATTATTTCTAGTTTTGTTATTGGGGTTGTTTTTAGTAATGTTTACTTTTATGGGCTGTAAAGAGGTTCCGGTAGAGAAACAGTGTTTTGTTGATGAAGATTGTGTTAAGGATGTTTGTTGTCATGCTTCTGATGCCGTTAATGTTATTTATGGTCCTGATTGTTCAGGGATATTTTGTACTTCTGTTTGTGCAGAAGGAACAACTGACTGTGGCCAAGGAGAATTGAAGTGCAAAAGAGGAGAATGTCAAGTTGTGTTGAAGGAGAATATTGAAGAGTAAATTTTTTGTTGTTCTAATTTTTTGGGAAAAGGTTTTTAAGTGGAAATCTAATCTGGATTTATTATTTATGCGGGGGTGGCAGAGTCTGGTCAAATGCGCTAGCTTGAGGTGGCGAGAGACAAAGTCTTTGAGGTTTACTGTCTACGCCAGCAAACGGCTAGTCCCTTAGTGGGTGCGCGTGTTCAAATCACGTCCCTCGCACATTTTAATTTTAATTCTGTGTTAATTAATTCTAATCCAAAGTTATATAAATGAAGAGTTAATTTTGAAAGGTTATGAGTGGTTCAAGAGATATCTGGGAAATTACACAAGAAGTTAAGAATTTGCCTAAGTTAAATGACCCTGTTTTTATCGAAGGTTTGCCAGGTATAGGTAATGTTGGAAAGATTGCAGTGGATTTTCTAGCTGAAGAATTAAAGGCTGTGAAATTATTCTCATTTTTTTCGTATAGGTTTCCTCATTCTGTTTTTGTCAATGAAGAGAATATGGTAGAGATGCCAAGAATTGATATTTATTATAAGAAATTTAGAGGGAAGGATAAACGAGATTTAGTTTTGTTGACTGGGGATTTACAACCAATTGACGAAGAGAGTTGTTATAGTTTTTGTGATGAAGTTATTAAGATTGCTAAGAACTTAGGATGTAAAGAAATTGTGACTACTGGAGGAATTGGATTACAAAATGCTCCAGAGAAACCAAGAGTTTATTGCACAGGTAATGATGAGAAATTAATGAAGAAGTATATCAAAAAAGGAATTATGGTAGAACGAGATATTTTTGGAGTCGTTGGACCAATTGTTGGAGCTTCAGGATTGTTGGTTGGCCTAGGAAATCTTAGGAAGATATCAGGAGTAGCTTTATTGGCAGAAACATTTGGCCACCCAATGTATTTAGGAATCAAAGGGGCGAAGGAAATTCTTAAAGTCCTTGATGATCAATTAAATATTGGGATTAATTTTAAGAAATTGAATAAAGAAGTTGTTGATTTAGAAAAAGAAGTGATGAAGAGAACTAAAGATTGGGCAGCAGCATCATCTAAAGGAAAGATGGAAGTGGCTGGAGCGAAGAAGAAAGAAGCGAGTTATATTGGATAATTTTGGTTAAATTAGCTGATTCTTAGAATTTTTTAGAATTTTTTTAGCGAGGTTGTTTTTTTCTCTTAAACACAACTTTTATAAATAAATATAATATACTTTAGGTCATGCATAAAAAGAGGTGTATTAGAGATAGGAATAGTTGGGAGAGTAATAAAAAAGGTCAGCTAACAATTTTTATAATTTTAGGAATTGTGCTTATTATTGCAGTTGCTTTGGGATTGGTTTTATGGAAAGGGACAGCTGTTTTTAAGCCAAGTAAAATATTTCTTTCAGAAAAAGGAAAAGTAGAATCTCAGATAACTTCTTGTATTTCGATTATAGGGCAGGAGGCTCTAGATATCATCGGGGCAACAGGAGGATATATTGAAATTCCTGATGAGATTTCTAAGGATGGTGGAAGTCATCTTAAACTTTCTCCATTTATACTTGTCCCCTATTGGAGTGTGGGGCAATCAAAAAGAATTCCTTCTATAGATTTAGTCAAGGAAAGAATTGATGCATATATGGAATCAAGATTGCCATCATGTATTTTTGCACCCTCTGAATTATTTGATGAATTTGATATTGTTGAAAAAGGTCCAGTGGAATCAAATGTTGAATTAGTAGATGGAGGAATTATCTTTAATGTTCGATATGATCTAGAAGTTAGAAATAAAGATGGATCTGTAGTTACAGAATTAATTGATCACTTAGCAGAATCTGATATTAAACTAAAGAACCTTCATGAGATGGCCAGTGCAATAATGGAAGCTGAATTTGAAGAGTTGAAGTTAGAAGATATAACTATGGATTTAATTTCTCTAGAACACCCAAAGGTTCCTTTAATTGGTTTTGATATGAGTTGTACTAAAAAGAAATGGAAAGTAAATGAGGTACAAAGTACTTTGCAAGATATGTTAAGAGTTAATGTGGGAGAATTAAAAGTAAGTGGAACAAATTATGTGGAATTTCCAGAAGAACTTCCCTATTATAATACTCATTATGTTTGGAATGTAGGTTTAGAGGATCCAGAAATTACAGTTAATCTAAATTATCAAGATGGGTTTCCGTTTTATTTCCAGGTGACTCCAAGTCAAGGAAATACTATGAAAAGTGGAGTTCTAGGGGGACAAAGTTTGTTATCCTTTTTATGTTTGCAATCTTGGAAGTTTACTTATGATGTGAGTTATCCAGTGATGGTAGAATTAATTGATGATACTACTGGGTATTTGTTTAATATGGCTTTTACAGTTCATGTGGTGCGAAATCAAGCTAATCGGAATGAAGCTACCACTACAATAAATCCTTCGCTATTAATTGATATTGGGGGAGATAATGAAGTTTATTGTGAAGATTATGCTAAAAAACCATTGTTAGTTAAAACGTATGAGTTAATTCAGAATGAAGAAACAGGAATTTCTGACCATAAGCCTTTGAAAGATGTAGAGATAAGTTATACTTGTTTAAAGTATACTTGTGAGATGGGTGAAAGTGATTACAATTATGCAAAATATGGCGACGTAGCAATTTTAGATGAGATGTTTCCTTATTGTCCAGGTGCTTTATTGAGAGGAAACAAAGAAGGATACAAAGAAGCAATGGTGAGAGTAGTAACGGACAAGTATAAAGAAGTTGAGTTGAACATGATCCCTATTTATTTATTAGATTCAGAGAAAATAAAAGTTGTTAAACATGGGTTTAAAGATCCTTTAACTGGAATTGAGGATGTTGCGGGGGCAGATGCTTTGGAAAAAGGAGAATTGGCTTCAGTAAAAATAACTAACAAGAAAGGAGGGGAAGTTTTCCACGAAGCAACATATATTTATCGTATGGAGAAAGGAGGGTTTAGTTTATTAGATCTTAATGAAGAGGATTCAGCAAAAGCTGAAAGTAGTTTAGAGTTATTGGGAGGAACAGATTTCAGTTATGAATTGGAAATTTATGTTTTTGATGAAACTGATATCAAAGGAGGATATCAAGGAATTTGGGATGTTGATTGGGATTCTTTGAAAAGTGGAGGAGATGTCGTTTTCCATGTATTAGCTCAAGACTCATGGGATTCCGATGTTGATATGTTTGATTTTGTAGCAAATTTAGATGTGTATAGTTCATATGTAACGGTTCCAACAATCGGGAGCGTAGGTGAAGAATGAATACTAAAAAACTGGTGACTTTATTTATCATTATGTTAATGGTAATGCTCCCAGTAGTTTCAGCTGTGGAAATTTCAGAAGTGGTGGTAAGGGATGTCACTGAAACTGGAGCAACAGTAGAATGGTTGACTGATGAAGAAGCTGATAGTGCAGTTGATTATGGTTTAGATAAAGAAAATTTTTCTAATGAAATGAATGAAGAAGAGGTTTTAGAACATTCTGTGGCTTTGGTTGGTTTGGATTCTGGAAGTGATTATTATTTTAAGGTAATGAGTGGTGATGCAGAAGATGACAATAGTGGAGATTTTTATTCATTCAAAACTTTAGAAGGAGAGGTTGTTGAGGAAGAAGGTTTTAAGTTAGAGATTGAAGTTCCAGAATATCTTGCAGAAGAAGAGGTTGATCTTACAGGGGTAGCTTCGGTAGGAAGTAAGGTTAAATTATATCTTGATGGGTTATTAGAAGGGATTGTAACTGTTAGTGAAGAAGGAACTTTTGAATTTTTGGAAGTAGATTTGACGAGAAATGAGTGGAATACTTTATTGTTTTTAGCTAAGAGTGGAGAGGAGGAGATTAGTAAGGAGTTTAAGGTATTTGTAGATCTGAAGGCTCCACAGATAAGTTTGATTGGAGAGGTTCCTGAATTTCTTTTGGAAGCTGAATTAGCTATTAAGGGTAAGATCGGTGAGGAAGCCCAAGTAGTGGTTTTACTTAATGAACAAGAGGTTTATAATAATAAGACTAGTGAGTTTTTAGTTGATTTAACTTTGGTTGAGGGAGAGAATACCTTATTAATTAGTGCAGAAGATTTAGCTGGAAATAAAGAATTTGTAGAAAGAACTATTTTATTAGACATGTCTGCTCCCGAAGTAAGTTTTGATTTTGAAAAAGGGATGGAATATTATCAAGGGAATGCAGAAACACAGATTTTTGGACAAACAGAAGCAGGAGCAAAATTATATCTTTATTATTTTAAACAAACAGCTTCTGGAAAAGATCCAGACTTTAGTAGGGCTTTTGGTGAAGCAACTGCCGATGAGAATGGAAGCTTTGTTTTTGACGAAGTAGATTTAGATCACCCGCCTACATTTACTTTATTAGAGAAATTAGGCCCTAAACAAGTACCACAAGAATTATTAGAAGTAGAGATTTCTTCTTATGAAGGGGCAGATCAACAAGAAAATTGGATAACTTATGTTTATGTTATTGCTGAAGACAAAGCAGGTAGGGTAGGTTATGCAGAGAAAACTATTCAGATTCATTCTTGTTTCTCTGGAGAGTTGAAGTTTAATGTTATGCCATTGACTGAATTTCAGTTACCTAGACGTTTGGATCCAGATTTATTAGATGACGGAAGACAGGTTGTTACAATGGTTTTAGATTTAGATTATTTGGGACAAGGTCAACCGTTAACAGATGCAAATGGGAATATTATTTCTGAAGGTTTTGAGATTAGTGATATTAATTTTAGAAAAGCTTGTACTCATGGAATGATTGATGATGAGAGCACGGCATTAGCTTGTAAGATTTTGCCAGAGACTCCACAGAAAAAAGTTCCTAATGCCAATAAGGATGCTTGGTTTGTTCAATATACTTTAAACTCTGCTGAAGATTTTAGTGAAAAGGAAGATGATTTTTGGAATGATTTTAAGAAAAGGCAAGTTGTGTTTCCAATAAAAGCAGAGATAAGTTATCGAGAAAGATTAGCCCCTGGACAACAAGGTTATAATTCTAATCAATATGGGGGACAACAGAGCCCATATAGTCAATATAGTCAATACAGTGGTTCTGGAAGTAGTCTTTATGGAGGTAGTAGTTATGGAAGCGCATATGGCAGTAATTATGGTAACAATGTTTATGGAAGCCAATTATATGGTCCTTTGAAAACACAAACGGTTTGTTTAAATCCTGGTTATTTCGTAGATATTCCAATTGATAGTGAAGATTTAATTCCCGATTGGTTGGCTGATGATGGAGTTAGAATTCTGAATAATACAATAGAAACAATTGATACAATAAATGAATATTTGTATGATGCAATGGTTATTGCGGGAGTTACTTGCGGAGCGAGTTTTATATTGAGGATGGCAGCTAGATGGTATAGGTTATTCCAACAGAAATGGGAACCTTATCTTTCAGAAGCTGAAAAACTTGCTGCGGCAGTAGGTGTAACTACAGGAGAAAAAGGCCAATGTCCTTTGGATCAAGGTGGACTATTTGCTGATGACACAATTGCTAATTGGAAGAAGTTACAAAATAGTGATCATGCAGACAAGCAAACAGCTAATTTCCCAGAAAATTTAGATGATCTTAGTTTGAATCTGAAATTGAATTGTCCAAAAACTGCCAGTGCTTGGAAAATAGAAGATGGAATAGATCAAGTTTTCAAATATTCTTGTTATCGGGTGTTCTGTAAAGCGGCCCCCGCTAGATGGACTGAGGATAAAACAGAAACTAAGGTTCAAGCAACCATATTAAAGGGTCAGAGTTGTGGAGGAACAACTGGAAAAGGATTACCTCTACAGAAATTAGAAAATTGTGATAAAGAATTTACTTACATGAGTACTTCGTTGGGTTTGAAAGGAATCCAGCAAACTGGGACTGAAAACTTGAGAGATTGTTGGAAAGGTCCTAATGGAGTAATCTATTTTTATTTTAAGCAGAAGAATACAAATGTAGATGAACGAAATAAAGGGATATATCATTTAACACCATTAGATCATATTACTGGTTCTTTTGGAGATATTCCTGCAGATGATTTAGTTGTTTATCAACCAAAAGGTTCAGATAATTATATTGTGGGGGTAGATGACACTTGTAATAATCTTTGTAAAAGGACTCCTGGATTTGAGGCTTTGAAAAAGGGACAAGGTTTAACTAAAGCTTGTAAGTTAGAGAAAAAAGACGGTTCTATTGAAGTGAATACTGGAGAATTTACTGCAGGATATACTAAAGATTGTTTTATTAATGAAAAAACAAAAACTTTACAGCAGTGTATCTGTGTGGGAGCTGAAGAGAAACAAGAAACTTATGCGGCGAGAACGGCATTAAGGGCGGATGGAAATAATGTCGAAGAGTGGTCTTATCGACAAGATCGGATTTTCCAAGAATCTAATGAACAACAAGGAACTTATTACCCAAAATGGAGATATTATGGGGGAAGAGATTTCCCAGCTAGTTTTGGTTTAAACCATTTATTAGATTATACGCGTCCAGATAATGAGGAGATTGCAGAAGTCAATCCAAATACTCAACATATTGGGGCAGTGCAAAGTTTGTGCATTAGTGGAGTGTACAATAGGTTAAAATTATTAAGAGACACTTTAGATTATGTGGCACAGTGTATTACTGATGCGAAACATAATAGTATAAATGATGCAGGAATTTGTAAACATTTAATGAGTCAATATGTTTGTGGTTTGGTATACAAGATAATTGCATATGCTGCTAAAGGATGTTTACCAATAACTTTTAGTGATGAAGAATCTAAGGGTAGTTTTGATAAATTAGGAAAAGGAATAGAACTTGGAATTGGTTCTCTTTATGAAACAGTAGATACTTCTTTTGAAGATTTGAAAAGTGAGTTTGGTAATGCTAAATTAAATGAATTTGTATCTGGAGGAGTAGAAGGTTTTACTCGATCGGTGTGTATGGCAGCATTGGGTTATGATTGGGTTTTTGATATGGATTTCTTAATGGATGCAGCTTATGCAACTCCATTTAAGACAACTGCCTTAGTGATACCAGAAAGAGAATTAGTATCTTATGATCCAACTCAGAAATCAGCTATCTATAGTTATAGCTTGGGAGCGTCATTATTTCCGGGATGTGATATCCGAAGTTGGAATGTTAAATTGAAATGTGTGGGTCCAGAAGACATGGGCAAGCCAGGAGTAGATTGTACCCAACAAGGCTGTGACTGTGCGAAGATCTCAGGAGCTTCTCCATTCTCTTACGATCGGGAAAGGATAATGGAGGGTGGAACTGGATTTGATGTAAGTGCCGGAGGATATGCTAGTTTACCTGTACCTTCGCCACAAATTATTACTAGCCAATATAGATATGATCACGTTGTAGTAGAGTTGATGTTAGAGCAATATGCAGATCCATCGACTTGTTTTGATGAAGGATATTTCACTGGAAATGTAGGGAGATTCTATTTCCCAGTTGTAGAAGTTGGAAGTGAGCCAAGTGTGGATTGTAATGTTGATTTAGAGTCAGGTAGATTTATTTGTAGTGGGTTGTCTGAGTTTTTTAGTACCGGAGCAGGTTACTTTGAATGGCCATTTGTGGATTGTGCAAATCAGGAATCGGGAGGGTATGTTGCATGTAATAGTCCAAATGGAATTATAAAAGGAGATCCCTTAATTATAAGACCACACATAACTACTGATGGGACGCAAGATTTGTGTATGTATATGACTTTAAATGGAGGTCCACAATCAATCACGAAAGTAGGAAAGATTCCTAAATTAAATGTGGGGTCAATAAGTCCTACTTATTCTTTTAGTCCAAGTTTAGATAATAGTTGGTTTGTGGGAGGGTTAGGAGAGAATATTTTCTTGGACCAGGGAACAAGTAATCTTGGGTGTAATGATGCACTTGCAAAGGAGAAAACTGGTGATCCAATAAAGTCTAATGGGGTATTTTCTGTATCTTTTACAGGAGGAAGTATTGCTGGAACTTTTAAAGTGAAGGTGGGTGCGACTGTTGAAACTCCAGGTTATACAAAAAGTGAAGAACTCTTGATTAACCCTGCCAATAGTGGGCAAGATTTTAATGTTAATCAAATAAATCAAATACCCTTTGTGGTAGGCGGATATAAAATTAAAAACATTTTGAAGAGTACTTTTGTAGGGCCGAATGGGAAGTGTACTTGGAAGACGCAATCAGCTAACACTCCTGGGATGCAAACAACTGGGACGAAGACATTAACATTAAGTATGGAATTAAGGTATCCTGGATTGGGAGGAAGTTGCGAATTAGGAGTTACTACCAAAATACCAGGTTCACAATTTGGAGTTACAGGACATCAACAACCAATAGTAATTCAGGAATCTAAAATATCTTTGGTTAGCCAAGATGTCCAAGAAACTTATGATTACTTTTTGGCAGGATCATATGCAGATACTTTTACTCGAGCAATTAATATGGTCCAAGGCAATGAGGGAGGAGAGAAGGAAATCCATGCTTATTATTTGGCTGTTGCGGCGAGAGTTTTACAAGGGGCAAATCAAGCAGAGAATACAAATCCTAAAGCGTATAAAGATGAAGTTGTTGGTTTGATTACCCAGTTTGCTAATGAAAATTATGGTCCAGAGATTAAAGGAAGGAATGATTACAAGAAAATAGCTGCGTATATGAAGGAGATTGGGAACGCTTTTGGAGTAAGTGGGGATATTTTGTCTAAAATTTGATAATTTAATATTTGTTTAATTTAATAAAATGAGAGAAAAAAGAGGGAAGGCGAGGACGATTGTATTGTTATTACTATTTTTAATAGTGTTCTTGGTATTGATATATGGTGGTTATTTTTATAAATTAATGGAAAAAGAGAAAGTAGAATTGGACGAAGATTTAGGATTGGGAGAAGAACCAGATATTGGAGAGGTAACTGATTCTGAGGAGCCTGAAGTGGTGGAAGATGTTTCAGAAGAATCTGAAGAAACTTTAGTCGGATGTAATAAACATCTTGAGGAATTAAATTGTGTTAAAGAGGGTTGTTTGTGGGAAAGTGATTTAATTTTATGTTATGATTACGGAGAGATTGAAGAAGAGTGTAGTTTTAGTGAGAGTGAAAATGATTGTTTGTTGTTTGGTTGTATTTGGAATGAAAAAGATCTTTCTTGTGAGGAATTTGAAGAGACGTCTGATGTTTTAGGTTGTTTTGATTTTATTGATAAGCAGAATTGTGAGGCAGAGAATTGTTTTTGGGATGCAATAGAAGAACTGTGTGAGGAAAGAGAAATATGAAGAAAGGATTTTTATTAATGTTTTTTTTTGGGTTGTTTTTTTTAAGTGCAGGATTAGTTCAGGCAATAATTCCTTATTCAATTTTGGTTCAAGACTGTGATCCGTATATGCTTAGTGAGACTGGATGTGCTACTAATGATCTTACTGAAGACGTTTATTATTTTTATGATGAAGTGGAGAGGAGTTGGAAGTATCAATTAGACTCTGGACTTACTTTAGGGACTGGAGAATGGTTAGAATTAAATGAGATCTCTATAGATATACAAGATAATGTTTTTGATCCAGGGATTGAAAGTTGTGGACAACATGATTTTATTTATCGTGAATATTGTTGGCTTAATAATTTTTTGATAGAAGCGCATGAAGATTCAATAGAATGGTTGTATGATTCTGAAGAAGCTTATGATCCAGTTTATTTAGATGGGTTAGATGTAATCTGTAAATGGCATCGACAAGAGGAAATAGATTCTGGACCTTGGTCGCCTGCCACTGGTCTCAACCGCCCATTTGAAGGGAAGATTTTTTTTGTTCCTGAATTATTAGAAACAGAATATCCAGTGGAAAAAATATTATATCCTGGGGAGGATTTGGGAGTTGTTACTACTGCGTTTGCATGTGATAATTCTCAAATGAAATTAAAACAAGAAGAAGAATTAAATTTTGAATTTTCTAGTTTGGGCCAATATTGTGATTATTCTTTTGAATGCGAAACGGGAGTTTGTGCAGATGGGGTTTGTTGTGATCAGAAATGTGATTGGGGGTGTTCATCTTGTGCTTCAGAAGGAAACGAAGGATCTTGTGTTCAAAAACCAGAAAACACAACTTGCGGAAATGGTAAAATTTGTACTCTAGAAGGAGAGTGTAAAAAAGAGTTGGGAGTGAAATGTAGTCTAGGAGAAGAGTGTTTAAGTGGTAATTGCAACAGCGGGGTTTGTTGTAACGTAGAATGTGAAGGTGGTTGTGAGTATTGCAATAAGCCTGGAAAGGTGGGGACTTGTATTTTTAGATATAGTGGTTATCCTGGGTTAGATTATTGTCCAGCTGGAGAAGTTTGTGATGGTTATGGTGGATGTAAAGAAGGAAAAGTTGTGTGGTTGGCAAACGAACAAGATGTTCCTCCGGAAGAAGAGTTCACTGATGAAGTGATTATAGATGATCCCGAAAGTGTAAACTATTTGTGTAAGAATTGTTATGTTACTCCTTATCAAGAAACTGAGGCGGTTGGAAAGGCATCGGATGGTTTTTTATTGAATGGAGTTAGATTGTTACTCAATGACCCTAGTTCTCCTTATCTATCTGCTAGAAAAAATAATTATGGTACAATAGAATTAATCAGATCTTTAGAAGCAGCCTCTTGTTATATGAATCAGAATTTTGGGGGAGTAAAATTACAGATAAACGATTTGAGTAAAGAGAAAGGGGGAGAAATATCTGGACATGCTAGTCACGAGAGTGGGTTGGATGTAGATACTGGAATATTTACTTTTTCTAACGGGAATTTTGAAGGAGAATTAAGTAAGAAATGTTTATCTGAGATTGTTGTTGAAGTTAATTCTGAAGGAAAGGAAGTGAAGAAAGTTGGTTGTAAGGCGGGAAAGGTTTATGATTCTTTTAATAATCCAGAAGCCTTAAGAGCCAATTGGGAATTTTTGAAAAAGTTAAATCAAATTTATGATGTACAATTTATTTTCTTGGATAAAGAATTGATAAATCCAATTAAAAAATATGCCACTTCTATTGGCGAAGGGCATCTTTGGGGGGAAGTAGGAGGTGTGCTTAAACATTGGCCCAATCACCATCATCATTATCACATCAGATTAAAGTGTCCACTTGGAGATAAAAAGTGTAAGGGTGCAGGAGCGGTTAAGGAAACCCCCTGTGAAAGTGTTGATGAAGAAATAAATAATTGTGAAAGCACTTTCAAAAAAGAAGGTTTTCAATGTATGTTTAAGGGAAGTGAAGGAGATGCAATTACTTCTGGATGTAAAGTTACAGAAGCATGTTATGGTGGAGAATGTTGTTCAGCAGGAGATTATTGTTGTCCAATCAGTGGAGAGAAAGGAAAATTAGTAGGGAAAGAATTAGATGAGACCGCAGTAATTGTAGAAAGTTTAGAGTGGAAAGAAACTAATGTTGAAGGGGCGGATTTGTATATTTATGAAACTCAATGTAAATCTAAATTAAATGAGTTGAATGATAGGGTTGAGGGGATTGTGTTACCTAAAGGATTAGCTAAAGAGTCTACCTTAGGAGAGGTATGTGCAGATGCTTCATTTGAAACAATGATAATTGGAAGTCTTCCATATCCGACAAATCTTAAAAAATGGGAAGATGCAATAAAAGCAGAAGGCTTACCTGGAAAAACATGGATGGGGAAATTAGATTCTAATGGTCCAACTGATGAAAAGTTCATGGAAGATGTTGGAAGAGATTCTTTGCTTTTTATTCCATGTACTACTGATTTAAGTCAACCCTTAGAAATATTTTATTTTTTGCATGGAAATAGGGGATTTGGTGGTCCAAAAGATTTGAATGATTTTAAAACTAGGGCGGCTCCTAAAATTAAGGAAATGGGTTTAGATGGAAGAAATATTATTTGGGTGATTCCGGAATTACCTTGGTCTTCAGGAGACGAATCTAAGCAAGCGCTAGCTAAAGGAACTGGAAGGGCAATTCCTAAGAGGCAAAAAAGTCTTTTGGCAAAGGGAAATTTGGAAGGAATAGACTTTGTTCAATTTCATCAAGATATCATGGTGATTATAGAAGAGCTTGAACCAAGTTTTGATGAAAGTTTAGTTACTTATATTTCTATGGCTGGTCACAGTGCAGGAGGAGCGGCCTTATGGTGGGCAGCAGAAAGTGGGGCTTTAGAAACTTTAGCAGTTAATAAAATAACTTTTTCTGATGCCGATTATTTTGGTGGAGCGAAAAAAGTATGGGCGAAGTATTTTGGTGGAGGAAAAGTTCCAGGGGGACTGGGAGCAGAAATTGGAGCAGAATTAAACTTGTTAGTTCAGGATCCTAGCAACAGGGGTGCCCATAATCCTACAGCTTCGGCGTTGAGTTTTATTAAAAAATGGAAAGGAAATCTTCCAGATAATATTAATTATGTTCCTTTAAAGATGAAGCATAGGCCAATTGGGAAATATTCCTTATCTTGGGTTAGTGATAATCCTCCTATTGAGGCTGTAGATATTCCTTATGTCAATAGAGAAATAATTGAAGATGGTTCTAAAAAAGAAGTAAAAGTTTATTTTTATTTTCATGGTAATACTAAATCTACCCAGAGTAAGAGTTTTGTAGAAAGTTATGTAGAAAATTATGATCTGTTAGAAAATATGGCTGGGTTAGAAGAAAAGACTGGAGAGAAAGGAGTTTTGGTTGTGTTGAAAGGAGCTTCTCCTAACAGTGTGGGAAATTCTGGACAGTGGATGAAAGGGACAAGAGGAGATGAATCTTGGTTTAGTTGTTTTTATGATGAAGCTTTAGTGAAGTTAGATGATTTGGGTTTAAAGCCTACTTCAATGAGGTTGATGTCTCATAGTGCAGGGGGTAAGGCGATTAGGAATATTGTTAATTCTGGGTTTTTGGGCGAATCGGGATTGTTGCCTTTAGAATCTGTATCTTATTATGATTCTTGTTATGGGGGTTGGTGTAGTGATGTTATGGATGAAATTGTGGATGAAGAAGCAGAGATTTTTGCTATCTGGTCTCCAGAAGGAGCTTCTCCCCAGAATAAGGTTTCAGCATTTAGTTTTTTGACTGGGATGAGTAAGGAAGAAGTGAAAGGAATGAAAAATGGAGATGTATATGAAGGAAAGGAAGGATTTGAAAATACTGTTTATGCTGTTAAGGTAGAAGAGTCTCATGGAGATGTAGTGAGGAAATGTTTTTACAACTATATTTCTGATGGGGAATGTGAGGCGGCTAGTTAAAGATGAGTTTTAATGTAAGAGGAGTTCCAAGGGTTGTTTTAGTTTTGTTAATTATTGGAGGGCTTGTTTTTTTAAGTGCTTTAATCTTAGGAGTTACGAATTTGAGTGGGGCTTCTGGAGGAGAAGGAGATGCACTTCTTTATCAGAATGGTCCGTTCGGTGAAGGATTAGTGTTGAAGAATTTTCAATGGTGTGATTATGTAGATATTTATTATAGATGTATTAATCCAAGGAGTACTTTTGATGTTCCAGGGAGTGTATCTTTTACTTTAACTGTGGAAAGTGATGTAGTGAGTGGAGGGGTACAGTTGGTAGAAAATTATGCAATTAAGGATAAAGAAGGAAATTATCATTTAGTGATGGATGAAGCGAATGCTATTTATTTTGAAGGGATTAGTTCTGAAGATAAGGATAAAGTTTTTTTTAAGAATTCATTTAGGTTAGAAGAAGATCTTAGCCCGGGAGATTATATTTTGGAGTTAGAAGTAGAGAATCTTTTGTTTGGGGGAAAGTTGACGTTGGAAGAAGAAATTAGTGTTGAGGAAATTTTACCAGAAGATCCGGCAGGGGTGGAGTACCAATGAAAAGATTATTCTGGATTTTGATGATTGTTTTAGTTATGTTTGGTGTTCAAGCACAAGTGGCACCTATTTCTGGAGGGGGGAGTAATGATCCTGGTGTGCCCCAAGTTGTTTTATCTGGAGATATATTGCAAGATTGTCCGCATTTAGATTTTAATAGCCACAGTAATTCGGAGGCTGTGGGGAAACAATCAGCTGGAAGTTTGGTTAGTGGAGTGAAGTTACCAGATAGATCTTATTTTAATAAGAATTGGCAATCTTCCAACAATGACGAGCAATATGGGACGATAGAATTAGTAAATACTTTGGAGTTAACTGCTTGTTATATGAATTTGATGTTTGAATCTACTCCTCTTAAAGTTCATGATTTGAGTGTACAAAATGGTGGAAAATTGAATCCACATAAAAGTCATCAGAATGGTTTGGATGTCGACGTGGGATTTTATTTATATGAGGGAACTAGTAATTATGTTAATGTTTGGAAAGAAATGTGTGATCGGGAGGGAGAGGGAAAAAATTGTTATGCTGCAGGCACTGGTAAATATAATGTAGATCTTCAATTCTTACATCCAGATTCTTTAACGACCAATTGGTGGTTTATTAAAACGCTAATTAATGTTTATGATGTTCGAGCCATTGCTTTTGATCAAGTTTTACAAGATGTTTTGGAAACTCATGTAAGGGATGTTTTAGGTGAGGGAGAAGCATGGGATAGACATAAACCCTTGTTTGCTAAATGGCCTGGACATCATGATCATTATCATATTAGGTTGAAATGCCCAAAAGGAGATTTGCACTGTGAGGGAAGTAAAGCAGAGAAGAATTTTCCAGGAGAGGGGTTTGTAGATCCAGGAGTTCCATCACAAGAGCTTGCGGAGCAGAATACACAAACAACTGGACAACAATTACCTGGAGAGCAAACTACTACGGGAGCCTCACCAATTGGAGGGAGTACCCAAGGAGGAGTACAACAATCAACAATTCCTAATTGTGCTTATTGTCAGAAAATAGATAGTTCTTGGTTAAA
>JABHWJ010000014.1 GCA_018657845.1 Candidatus Woesearchaeota archaeon
AAATGAATAATCTAAAGTATCTCATGAAAGTATCTATAACCTCATTTTGATTTGATGGTTGAACTTCCCACTCGGGCGCATTCGTAACAATAGTTAAAGCTAATTCTTTTCTAGTAATAACCATTAAATTATAATATTCTTCTTTATCTAAATTCCCTTGTACTGTATCTTTATTAACTAAAGAAAGAAATAAATTCATTAAGCGAGATATACCAATATTATTAGCAAGAGGTTTACCCTCGATAACTACATCTTCGTAATATTCTCCGTCAGCGTTAGTTTTTAATATTACTCTTTGAGCAGATAAAAACTCATGTATATCTTTTAGTAGTGGTCGAGTATCTAACCGCATCTCTACAAAGTTACGGGATAGTTGCCCCTCATTACTCATTATTGTTTGTTGTGCCTCTTGTCTTTCATCTTCCATTTATATTACATCCTAAACATATTGTTTATATTTTGTTTCTTCTGTTGAGCCATCCAGCCTTTAACTGTAATGCCTTTATGTTCTCCGCCAGTATCAATATTAAATTTTCTTCGTTCTATGAAAGTGTTAGGAGTACCTAACTTTTTACCGCCTTTGATCTTGTAAGCTCTGAACTTCTTTAAGTTTGGAGAAAGTGAAAACCCTTTCTTCTTCTTTTTCTTTGCCGTTCCAGAAGTTGCTTTAATCTTAAATGTTCTAGCAGAAGTTTTATCCACAACAAAAGCACCTTTATTTATTGCCCCTTGTTTAGTTAACTTACCACCAACTTTGATAAACTTACCTTTCTGTTTAACAAAAACATTATACGCTTTTTCTCTTTGTGGCCTAAACCCTTTCGGTAAGAAAGGTTTTATTATTGTTGTCCTAGTTGGGGTGGTTGTCATGCTAGGGCTTAAACTAGGGCTAGGAGAAAGGCTAGGGGATGGAGATAAACTAGGAGATGGGCTTAAACTGGGGCTAGGAGAAAAGCTAGGAGAGGGAGAAAAGCTAGGGCTTGGTGATCTGCTCGGACTTCTGCTATAACTTCTTGATGGACTAGGAGAAAAACTAGGGCTTGGTGATCTGCTCGGACTTCTGCTATAACTTCTTGATGGACTAGGAGAAAAGCTAGGAGTTGGAGATAAGCTAGGATTAAAACTTCTTGATGAGCTGGGTAAAGAAGTAAAAGAACTCGTTAGTTTAGGGGAAGATAATTCTTTTTTTGGAAGTAATGTATCCCACGCTTTATTTTGATTTTTACCCCTTTGTATAAAAGTATCATGAACTTTAAACGTTTGATCTATTGTTTTAGCATCTTTAAAACCAGTTTTCATCTCATCCATTTTAAACTTACGGCCAGTTTCATGAACAAATTTAGCTAATCTTATCCTAGTATCTAAATCAAAACTTTCTACGTTAGTTTTTCGTTTTTGAGTTGTTGGTTGTGGTAGTGAAGTAGTCATCGCTGGGAGAGATACTTTCCTACTAGCCCCAGTTACAGAAGAAGTTAAGGGAGTTGATACTTTAGGCGATGCTAAACTAGAGGGAGAAATAAACCCTTCCGCCATCGGAAAAGCGATTGGCTTTTCTGTCATCTTAAATGGTACTCCCGCTTTTGTTTCCCATGAAGAAATATATTCAACTGGAACTTCTTTATATCCCTCTGTTAAAAATTTATATGATTTTAATAATTGAGGGGATGCTTTCCCCTCTTTAATTACTTGGGTAGCTTGAATTAATAAATCGTTAAAGTCTTTTGTTCCCCGATAAAAAGGCTCTGAAACTTTACCGTCTGATGATTTAATAAAACCTAAACTACTTTCTGCTTTGTTTAATCTGAAAGCCCCCTCTAACTTTCCCGCAGTTTGAGTTTTGAAAGGAAGAACTTTCTCGCCAGCATAAGTTTTCTGTGGCTTCTGTGCATAAGGATTTAAATAGCTTTGTTCTTCGTAAGCGGGTGCATCCGATACCGCTAACATTCTGGGATTTAAACCAAACGTTTCTTTAATAGCAAACCTACCCCTTAACGATGGAGTTTTAGAATATGGAAACGCTTTAGAATAAGTAGTATAAGTTTCTGTTCCTTTACCAACGGTATAACTTCTGCTTTTTAAATAAATATCTGGATCACTAGGGAGTTTTAATTCATTTGTTAAGGTTGTTCTTTGTCCTTTAACTGCTGGCTTTCTCCACAAACCTTTAACTTCTTCTGATAAATATGTTCTTTGGCCACCAGTACCACCTAAAATATATTCGTCTTTGCTTAACTTTTGAAATTGTTTAGTAAGTCTAGCTTCTTTAACCGTTTCAATTTTCCCCCATTCGATATTACTTTTAGTTTTAATATTTGCTTTATTAATTTCTTTTACTAATAACCCGCTTTCTTTTGCTAAAGCGAGAGATTGTTTTGTAGCGTATGCTTTAGAACGTACAATTTCAATTTGAGGTTTAACTTCTGTGA
>JABHWJ010000015.1 GCA_018657845.1 Candidatus Woesearchaeota archaeon
AACAACAAAACTAAAAAGATTGGAAGCATTAATATTTCCTGCTAAATCTTTAGCATAAAACCGATAGGAAACGTTCTGTTGATTAATTAAATTATTTGGACCAGTTAAAATATAATTATACCAACTGTTATTTTCTAATTGCATTGTATAGTTAGTTAAATTGCCAGAGTAATCAGATTCAAAATAAATGGTTGAACCGTTAAGGTATTTATCAGTAACATTGATTCTAAAATTAATAGTATTATCATTGTATATGCTTTGAGAAATGTTGATTACGTATAATGATGGAAATGTTCTATCAACAACAAAAACAATTTCACTAGTGTTAAAAATATTTGAAGAACCATTAGCAGAAACTGTTAAAGTATAAGTATCGTCAGGAATTAGATTACTAGAAATATTAATAATATCAGTCCAAGAAAAAATGGCACTAGAGATATTATTGTTAAAATTGCTTACAAGAACTGTCCCAGCACTATTTTTAATAGTATAATTGGTTGATGAAATAATTGAGTTGACAAGGGTGATATTTAAATTAAAATTGTTTTTTAGAAAAGAATTGTTTCTCGGTGAAATGAATATAATGGAGGGCAAAGTAATGACAGGAATAGGAAGGTCAACAATTAAAGTTCTATCAGCACTAACACCAGTAGTATTAATGATATCATTACCATAAACACGATAAGTGTGATTACCAGATTCTAATGCATTCATAGTAAACTGAAAATTAGTATCACTTAATTCTGTCATTGAATAATTATTAATAGAACCATTATTAGATTCCCATTCAACAATTGCAGAATTTAAATTTACGTCAGAAGTGATATTGATTGTTGCTGTAGATGTTAGGAGAGTGATGGCATTAATCGGAGTATCAACAGTATAATTGATGAAAGGTTGAATTGCTTTCAAAACGTCTATTCGAGGGAAATAAATATTATTTCTAGTATCAAGGATAAGTTCTCCAGACCTTCTTAACCGATCTTTTACTTGAAGAGGAGTAGGAGTAACACCATACGCACTTTTCCAATATTCCATGACAAGAGCGGCAGCACCGGCAACATGTGGAGCAGCCATTGAAGTGCCGCTTTTACTTCCAAAGTTAGAATTCGTTATTGTTGAAGTAATAGAACTGCCCGGCGCTAAAACACTAAGAATAGGAGCGGTATTATAGTTAGAGATAGAATCACCATCATTTACTGAACCAACAGAAGTAACATTCTCACCGCAAGCAGGGGCCGTAATTCCGGCTGAGCTTTTACTATTCCCGGCGGAAGCATCAACAAAGATTCCTTGTGAAACCGCCCAACTAGATTTTGCAGCTAAAGGGTCATCATCATCACAAGTGCTAAGATAAGGTATCTCTGCACCTTGATTATTTGTAACGCCAATACTCATAGTGATAATCGAAATATTAAAGATGGTAGCGTTATTAACACACCAATCAATTGCAGAAATTGCATCAGCAGTATTACCATATCCAGCATCACTAAAAACTTTCATCGCAACAATTTTTGCACCCGGCGCTACACCGCGATAAGTAGAATCTTCTGAAGTGGCAATTCCTGAAACGTGCGAACCATGACCATGCACATCTTTAGGATCATCATCATCGTTACCAAAATCATAACCGGCAATAACTTTATTACAATTTCCGGCTAAGAATTCTTCAGTAGTACAGCCACCCAAAGCAGGATGAGTATAATCTGCACCAGTATCAATCACACAAATTGTTTCGCCAGAACCATCTATTGCCGCACCATTAACAGAAACATCCCAAACATTATCTGCGTTAATTAAAGATGTAGAAGTGTCAAGGGAAAGCATAATTGGATAATTAAAATCTACTCGTTCAACATTTGGATCATCTTTAAGTTTTTCTAAACCCTCTTCAGTAATATCTCCTGAGATGGCGTTGATGGTTGAGTAAAGATGTTCTACTTCAATATCTTCTTGGATGGTTTCTTCGTTTTCTTTAGGAGGATTGTTTTCTTGGTTTATGTTTTCTTCATCCTGAATGGGTTCTTCAGTATTTTCATTTTCTTTAGTTTCTTCATCGGCACTAATAGTGATTCCTTCTTCAGTATCAATACCCAAATTTTCTAAAACTTCTTCTTGTTTATCTCTGATTGCTTCTTTCCTTTCTTCAAGATTATCGGACAAAGTTTCTTCGTCTTCTTTCAAAGTAATGATAACAGAAACTGTTTCATCTTCATTTAAACCAACTGCAGCTCCAGATAAAAGATTGTTAGAAAAAGCATTTTCTACAAAAGGATCAATTATAACTGATGATTCTGAAGCAAAGAAACTATTACTAGTAACAACTAGGATAGTTAAAGATAATAAAAGTAGTCCCAAGATACATGTTCTTTGTTTCATTTTTAAATTAACATCAGTTTATTACTTTTTTCTAAGAGGATAGAACCTAAACCTTTTCCAATGTTGAAAGAGGCTTCTGAAAATACTCCCGTCAATAAACCAAAGAAACTAAGTTCTGTTTGATAAGACACAAAATCAACTTCTTCTAAATCATAATTATCTTTGATGTATTGTTCAGCTGAATCTTTATCCCCTAATTGGTCAATTAGATTTAGTTCTAAAGCTTCAATTCCCAAATAAAATTCTCCAGTTGCCAATTCAGTAACTTTACTTTTTTCTAGGTTTCGATTATTTGCTATTTCCTCAATGAAGTAATCATGAATCTTATTAATTTTCTTTTGAAGAATAATTTTTTCTTCTTCAGTAAGTTTTCGGTAAGGAGTGCCAGCATCTTTATATTCGCCAGCAGTTAATTGTTCATAACCAACACCATACTTATCCATTAAACCACTAAATTCTAAGAATGAAGAAATCACGCCAATACTTCCTGTAATAGACATTCTATTAGCGATAACATGATTGGTTGCAGAAGCAATCCAATAACCACCAGAAGCGCCAACTTCTCTGATTACAGAAATGGTTGGTTTAGTTGTTTTCTTAATTGCAGAAGCAATTTCATCTGAGGCTACGGCTGAACCGCCAGGAGAATTGATTTCAAAAAGAATTACTTTAATTTGTTTATTATTTTCTGCCTCTTTAATAAAATTAACAACTGTCTTTGCAGAGGTTGTAGATTGTCCTAAGTAACTTCCACCATTACCAGTAATTGGACCATCAATGGGGATTATAGCCACGTTGCCGATTTTAGAACCGTCAAAGAGTGATAATGAGATTGGTAACAAAATGAAGAGGACGAAAAGAACTGCTAAAACGGTCAATAGAATAGGGAAAAATCTACTTTTTTCTTTCACCGTCTTTTTCATAGTATATTGTTATATGTAAAAGGTATATAAATGTAACGAAAAAATTAATTAAAAAAATTGAGAAAAGCTTTACTTATTTGTTTCAAATGCATATGGAATGTCAAAACTATATGGGCATCCAACACCCTCTTTAACTTTATCAACTTCTGGATGAGATGCTTTGCATCTTTGTCCATGTCCACCCGCGTTGTATAGACATTCAACATTACTTGAGATCATACTACTTCCGGGACTTTTATGTATCTCAATTTTAACACCTACTGGGGTATCCAGAACCTCGTCTCCAACATTATTTCTACCTTTGCATTCAATTGGATAAGTTTGTGCCACATATTCGTCTATTGCCATAATTTTGAGTGATAAATAATTCTTTTTAAATCTTTCTGTATTTACCCCTAAAGAAAATAAATGATTAAAAAAAGTAGCCCCGCGCGGATTTGAACCGCGGTCAATGCCTCTCCTTCCCAAGAAGGGTCCAAAGGGCACTATGATAGTCCACTACAGTCCGCAAAGTAAAAAACTTTTCCACGGGGCTGTGAACTTAAACCACAGCAGGGCCAAACTTAACATTAATGCGTTTATTTATAAAATTTTTGGATAATCTTTCACTTCTTTTCTTTGAACTTTAAAGATAAGGAATTGATACAATAACGTTTACCTGTTGGTTTAGGGCCGTCACGGAAAATATGTCCCAAATGACCACCACATTTCTTACAAAGAACTTCTTTTCTAGAGATACCTAACTTCAAATCAAGTTTAAATTCAACAGCTTCTTTCTTGGCATCATTGAAACTTGGCCAGCCACAATCTGAATCATATTTTGTATCAGAATTGAAAAGTTCGTTACCACAAGCAGCACAGACATATTTCCCTTTTTTGTTATGTTTAACATATTTTCCGGAAAATGGAGCTTCTGTACCTTTCTCCCAAAGAATATGATATTGTTCTTTAGAAAGTTTCTTTTTCCACTCTTCTTTTGAAACCATAAATAGAAGTAATTATTTGAAGTTTATATATTTTGTTGGAAAAGAAAAAAAATTAAAAAAAGTTAAATCCCTAATGTTTCCATTAAAACGCACTTTTCTTTCTTGCTAATTTCTTGGCCCGTAAGAACTCTACCGTAAATGTTCTTTTCTTCTGGTGTCAAAGCATCTAATATGCCTGGACAATCAGATTCCAGTTCACTGACTTTAGCAATAACCGTGCTCGGATCTAAACTTCCCATCAAAGTTGTAACTCTTCTCCCTATCCGCTCAATATCTCTATCACTTGCACGTCTTTGCAAAATATCACTGATATCATCGGCAGGAAGCATTTCCCTGATTTCTCGGTCGCGAGATATAACTCTACCAATCGCGGTCAGGTTGTATGTTCTTACTTCTTCATCAATCATTCCTCTGTATCCGTACAAATGAGCCACCAAAGCAG
>JABHWJ010000016.1 GCA_018657845.1 Candidatus Woesearchaeota archaeon
CCAATGATTTTAATTTAACCGGTTTTTTTGATGATGATAGACAAACTAGAGAAGATATTGAATCTGGTTCCTATGTTCTTCCAGAAGCATTAAGTGTTGATGATAAAATTGGTTTCAGACCGATTATTTTAGGAGATCGAGGAGAATATAAAGATAATTCTGTTACTCCAATTAGTTCAGTTTATAGAGCTAAAATCTGGAGTCTTGAAAGATAATTAGTTTTACTTCTCAAATAAATCTCTGAGTTCTTTAGAAGTATTAGATTGTTCGGCTTTTTTGTTTTCTCGGAATTGAAGGAATCTAGGAAATCTTAGAGCTAGTCCTCCTGCACAAGTATGAAAGGGACTTTTAGTTATTTCTGCAGCGAGAACTTCGACAACAATATTTGGAGAGAACCAAACATCTGGAGTCATTTCTTTTTTTATGGATAATCTGGCCGTTTTTTTAGGCACTTGGTATTTCTTTAGTTTTTTAGGTAAATCCTCAAGAACTTCGTCAGTTAAACCTGTACCTAATTTACAAACAGTTTCAAAAGTGTCTTCGCTTTCGTTATAGGAAGCACATAATAATGCTCCGTAAACCCCATGGCGTTTACCTTTTCCATAAAAGGCGCCAACAATGACTAAGTCAAAAGTATCAACCATCTCTTTAACATATTCTTTTTTCCATTTAATCCAATTCCAGCCTCTTACTCCAGCTTGGTATTCAGAATCTTCTGCTCTAGATTTAATGAATATCCCCTCATAACCTTCATCGAGCATTTTGTGGAAGAAAGCATCCACCTCTTCAAGATCTTCAGTAATGATTCGTTCAGTTAATTTTACTTCTTTGTTCTTGTGAACAATACTTTCTAATTTGTCTGCCCGTTTGTAATAGGCTTCGTGAAGATATGATTTTCCATTTAGATATAAAAGATCAAAAACATTGAAGTGAATGGGGATTTTTTTAACATATTCTTCAACATCATATTTCCTTCTTCTTTGCATAAGAACTTGGAAAGGAAGATTATGTCCTTCTTTATCAACGGCTACTACTTCTCCTTCGACAATGAATTCTTTTTGTTGGATGGCTTTATCCAGATATTCTACTAAGTCTGGAAATTGTTTGGTAATGTTATCTAATCTTCTGGAGAAAAGATTTATTTTTCCTTTAGAATCTTTATGGGCCTGAATTCTTTCCCCATCATACTTGGCTTCAATAGTTAAAGGGCCAGGAATTTTCTTTTGAACTTCTTCTAATTCTTTAACTCTTTGCCCCATCATCATCTTAATTGGACGGCCAACTTTGATTTCTACGTTATCTACGCCTTTAAGGCCTTTGTTGGCAATGAGTTCAGCAATAACTCCCACATCTGGACAAATGTTAAAAGCACGTTCTAAGAATTCTTTGTTCTTCTTTTCCCCAGTAAAGGCGATGGCTAAAGAATCTAATACAGTCATATCACCTACACCCATCCTTAGAGTTCCCAAAGCAATTCTGACTAAGTATTTAGCTCCCTTGGAAGAAGATCTTTGTAACATAGAAGCAAGAGTGTTGATTCTTACGTCTTGGCTTCCAGAACCAGAAGCTTCGGCGATTTTGTGAAGGCCATTGAATAAATCATGCATAGTAAGTTTTTTGAGGGGAATGAGGGTTTGAGATTTGTGTTTGATTATTTCTTCAGCAACTAAGCCAGCGTCTCCTTTTTCTTTGATAAGTCTTCTTACTTTGGAAGAATCTACCCCTCCTGCAATGGAAATAGCTTTGAGAGCTGTTTTTTCGGCCATTCCTAAAACTACTCCTTCATAATCAGAAGAAATTTGGCCCAAAGTGAGGTAAGTCAAAGTAGGGAGGTCTTCTTTAGGAACTTTCTTGAAGAATTCTGAGAGGATTTCCCTCATTTTATTTCCTGAAGGAGTGTTTTCTAACTCTTCGTATACATCAACAAGTTTTTGAAAATCCATTTTTTGTTGTATGGGGAAGGAGTTTATTAAGGTTTTGGAGGGATATTTTGTAAGCCATAAATGTTTATATAATTCTTTTTTGCCTAGAGTTTTATGAAATATATTTTGGTATTGGCGTTGGTTGGTTGTTTGTTGTTATTGGGATTTGTTTCTGTTAGTGATAAGCAGATTCCGGCGTCTTTATTTACCGGGGCAGAGGTGGCTTCTCCAAGCGATTGGATAAAAGAAGAGCAGATTAAAGTTTACGGGGAGAAAGTAGTGATTGAAGTAGAAAATGCAATCTGGGCAAGTTTTACTAATACTAATTCTATGGATCCATTAATTGATGAGAACAGTAATGCTATTGAAATTATTCCCAATGATCCAGAAGAAATTAAGATTGGAGACGTGATTGCTTATTCTACTTCTTATGGGACTGTAATCCACCGGGTTGTGGATAAAGGAACTGATTCTAAAGGAATTTATTATTTAGTTAAAGGAGATAATAGTAGATTAAGAGATTTAACTAAAGTTAGGTTTAATGAAATTGAAGGTGTGGTAGTTGCAGTTGTTTATTAAATAAATAATTTTAATAAAAATATTAGTGCAGCTAACAATAAGATGAATGTTACTGAAAATACTGCAACAAAAGCTGGTTTCCTCCAGGAATCTTTGGGGATTAAGTAAAGATGTTTTTTGTTTCTTCTAAGTCTATCCCCAACTATTAGAATTAATAGGGAGAGAGCAAAAACCAGCCATAACGCTAATACTAAGTTGTTTCCTTCGTAGTATCTGGTGTGGCCATACATACTTGTTCCAACAAAACCAAGGGCTTTGGCTAAACTTCTGTTTAATTGGTGGTTGGCAATTAATGTTGTGATTAGAGTAAAGGAAAGAATCCCATTGAAAGCCAGAATGAAGATAAATTTGACGAAGTTGAATGCCTTTATTTCTTGGTTATTTTTCTTTAGAAACTCTTGAGATTCTGTAGTTAGTTTTTCCTTACTAAGGTGAAAGCTAAAGAAGATTATTGTGGGAATTGTTAAGATGAAAAGAAACTGAGAGAAACCTTCACCAATAAATCTTCCAATTATCAACCAGATAATGATTATGCCAAGGAAGATTAAGGCAATGGGGGCATAAGTTCTTTTTTGGTCAACGAACAATTCTTTCTTTTGGTTAAAGTAATCTTTGATGTTTTTGGTTACTTCTTTAGATTTAAAGAAATAAGTAGCGATACCAAAACCAATTAAAGTGAGGAAATTGAATAATCCAAATAAAGTGAATTTCTTCTTAGAATGTTCATGGAAGATTAAAAGACCAGCAATATAACTTGCTAATACTGAACAGATTAAGAATATGATTAACCCATACCAACCAGCATTTTTGTAGAAGTGTTCTGAAGTGGTTACTTTTAATGGGGCGGAGAGTTCCATCCATAAATCTTCTGTAAGGAATTTTGAAGGAGGGTTGAGGGTGATTTTGGTGTAACTTAAATCATTTATTTTATTTTGATTAAAGAAGAAATCTCTTAATTCTGGTTTAGGATAATAACTGCTAGTGTATAAATATTCTACTTTGGCATTAGCAGAGATTCCTGGATAAAGTTGGGGAGTGACGTAATCCATAACATAGATAGTTGCAGGAACTTGTTTACTGCCATAAACCGAAGTTGGTTTTAAGGGAAAATAAATCTTTTCTGTAGGAAAGGTAATAAAAACTCCCAGTTTATTTCCTGCTTGAAAAACAGGGTAGTTTTTCTGACTTGGTTGTTGTTCTTTTTTGAAAGTGTTAACATCAGAGATCCAAGAAACAACAAAAGAGTAATCTTTCCCAAGATAATCATTGAGGGTGGCTTGGAATTCATCAGGGATGGAAAGATCTTTTGATTCTATGTAAGTGAAAAAATCTTGAGTATTAGTAGTAGAAATAAGTTCTGTAGTAAGGCCCATCTTTTCAATGGTTTCGTGGACAATGATTCCTTGGGGAAGAGCATCTATAGCTTTGCTAAGTTCTCCGGCGGCCATAAAAGACCTAGTGAATAATACAAAAGGGGCAGGATAAACTTGGGTTGCAGAAAGTGTTAACGCAAGTTGTCCTAGGGCGTCATCGGCTTTTTCTTGGACATCACTTCCGTAAGGTACAGGGAATCCTTTGATTATATTAATAGCAATGTCTTCTGGTTTAGAAGGGACTGGAAAGATCCAAACTGCTTTTTCTCCTTTGAGGGTATTAGTTCGGACTGAAAGAATCATATTTTGATAACCATCTTTGTAATTAATGGCAGCTAATTGTTGGTCTTCACTGAGCATCTGCCATTGGTCCTCGTGATAATGAATCATCCCTCCGTCAGCTAAGACTGAAGGAAGGAATAAAGAAATTGCTAAAATAAGTAGGAATATTTTTTTCATGATGGGCACCTCTTTCTTTAGGAAGATTTTTTTATATTTAAATGTTGGGTAGACTTTAAGGAGAGTTGAAAGAAACTTTAATAAACAAAAAAAGAATTATTTATTAAAAGAGGTACAATATGTTAGAATTTGAAATAGTGAAGAATTTCTTGATTGCGATGGCATTAGGTGCATTAATAGGTTTGGAAAGAGAGTATGCCATGATGCGAAGGAAGTTTAGGAGCTATGCGGGAATTAGAACTTTTCCTTTAATTGCTTTGTTTGGGGCGTTGGCTGCTTACTTTGGAGATACTATTTCAATATTAATTTTGGTGGCATCAATATTAATATTGGGGGGGTTGATTGTGTTTGCATATTATTCACTCGCTTCTAAAAGACAATTCTTAGGGGCGACTTCGGAAATTGCGGGGCTAATTGCTTTTTTTATTGGGGTGTTGTGTTATCAGGGAGAGTTAATGTTGGCAGTAGTTATAGCAATAGGGGTGACGATTTTATTGTATGCTCGTTCGATGTTACATCAGTTTGCAGAGAAAATAAAACAAAAAGAATTAGTAGATACGTTAAAATTTATCGTGATTGCTTTTGTGGTCCTTCCATTTTTGCCCAATAAGGGATATGGGCCTTTAGAAATATTTAATCCTTATATTGTTTGGTTGATGGTAGTATTTATTTCGGGAATAAGTTTTGCAGGTTATATTTTAATGAAATGGTTTGGAGAGAAAGGTATTACTCTGGCCGGAATCTTAGGAGGTTTGGTTTCTAGTACAGCCGTAACAATTAGTTTTGCGGAAAGAAGTAAAAGGGATAAAAAAATCTTTAGGACTTTAGTTTTAGGAGTTATTTTAGCTAATACAATTATGTTTGTTAGGATTTTAATTGAAGTATTTGTAATCAATGTAGAGTTGTTGTGGGAAGTGATTTTGCCGTTATCAATTTTGATTTTAGTTTGTAGTGTGTTTTCTTATCTCCTATGGAGAAAAGCAAAAGAGGCAAAAGGTAAAGTAAAATTAAGTTCTCCATTTACTTTAGGTCCGGCTTTGAAGTTTGGAGCATTTTTTGCAGTGATTCTTGCTTTGGTTAAAGTTGCTGATGTTTACCTTTCATCTAAAGGAGTTTATTTAGTTAGTTTTATTTCTGGTTTTGCGGATGTGGATGCGATCACAGTTAGTTTGTCTCAATTATCAAAAGGGAGTTTAGGATTAGAAATTGCAAGGAATGGAATTATTCTGGCTGCCTTGACTAATGTGGCTGTAAAAGGAGGAATTGCTTACATCTTCGGTGACCGAGAAAAATTTGGAAAAATTATTCTACTGTTTTATATTGTATTAATATTATTGGGATTGGGGTTAATGTGGTTATTGTAAGGTTTTTTTGTATTCCATTTGCCAACCGTTTTCCCAATTATTAAGAAGTCCTTCTGCACTGTATAATGGTTCTCCGGTGGTAGTTATTTCTAACCTTTGATGATCAAACACTCTAAAATGAATGTCTTGTGGATTTGTGTTGCCTGGATAAAAATTTTTTACACTTATCAATGATCCTGGTTTTATGAATCCTTGATCATAAAGTTCTTTGAAAGGTTCATACCCATGAAATGTAGGTGTTTCTCCAGTTAACTGGCCTTGTTTTACCAGGTCCGCTATATTTTCTGTTGCCATATATAATTTGAGGGAGAATAAGTATAAATTATTTATGTAATTACTTTTTAGTAGTGCTGTAAAGAAAGATTTATAAAAGATGTGATGAAAAAAAATAAAATGGTAACTGTTCCAATTCATGTTGTCAATGATCATAACGAAGTATTCAAACATTGGTTGGGTTTAAAGGATGCTAGTTTGTTACATATAGATAGGCATTGTGATTCTTTTTCAGAATTTATTGATGCTGATCTTGATCATACAACTGAAGAGTATTCTAATGAAAAATTAAGTATTGGAAATTTTATATGTGCGGCAGTTTATCATAAAATGGTTTCTAAATTTTGTTGGTATGATCCTCATGAAGAAGAATTGGTTGAGTTTTATACAGGAAATAATAAACTAAAAGCAAAGGCTCAAGAAGAAAATGAAGGAAGAATAATTGTATGGGGTGCAGAAAACGAGTGGAGTGTTCCCTATAATAAACCAATTACTTTAGATAAGGCCCTAAATTCTGATGCTCCTTATATCTTAGATATTGATTTAGATGCCTTTGCTTGTGTAAATCATGGTTTAGTTTGGGAAAGTAATTATCTCCAAGTTTATGGTTGGAAAAGAAGATTGGAAGAAACTGTTGAATTGTTGGAGGCCGTGGAAAGAGTTCCGGATGTAATAACAATTGCAAGGTCTCAAGGTTTTTGGGAAGAGGGTTTTGGAACTAGGTGGGTTCCAGAAAATTTAGTTGATCATGTTCAAAAAGAAACTATTCTAAAATTGAGAGAATTATACAAATGAAAATAGAAATTGTCAATGACCATAATGAAGCAGTTTATCATTGGGCAAAATTAGAACAGTGGCAGAATACACTGTTACATATAGACGGTCATAATGATATGAGCCATAAGGCTAAACTTCTGGGGAAGGTAAGCCCAACAGAATCTATGGATGAACAATGGTCTGTTTATTCGGATAATGTGCTAAAGATTTCAGATTTTATCTGTTCAGCTGTTCATTATGGGATTGTAAACCAAGTATATTGGATTAATCCTCAAGTTCGAGAAGGGCGAGATTTAGTTAGATATAAAGAATTAGAAACCAAAGAAGATTACGAAATGGTTTGGTGGAAAAATGTGGATAAAAGAAATAGATCAATCGCCCCATATGATGTTCTTAGCCTAGATGGTTTGAAAGAAATTAAATCTCCTTGGATTTTAGATATTGATTTAGATGCTTTTTGTTGTGATAAATTAGTTCAATCTCCTTCAGAATATGAATTAATGCAAGGATTAACAGATTTCTGGGAGTTAAGGTTAAGAGCTACATTGGAAAATTTGATGGGGTTGCCAGCTCCAGAAGTTGTTACGGTTGCTAGATCTCAAGGTCCTCTGGAAGAGGGAAAGGGTTTGGTTTGGGTACCTCCGAGTTTAGTTGACAAAGTACAAGAAATGACGGTAGAAAGATTAACAAAATTGTATTCTTAGAAAAATTGAAGTTTTGGTTCGTCAGGGTCTTCTTCTTTCCCTTCAGATTTGTTGACAAGATTCATGAATCCTGAGAAATCCGGAGGGGTAGCTTCTTCTTGTGGTTCTGATTGTGGAGGTTGTGGGTCTGAGAACATCCCCATTAAATTAGATGTATCTGGTTCTGGAGTTGTTTCTGTTGGAACATTAATATGGATAGAACCACCAATTAAATGAGAAAGCATCTGGATGACTTTCTTAATGTCATCATGGGAATCTTTTTTAGTATCTATAGTTATTTGCATCTCAACACCTTTAAGGTTTAGAAAGAAATGGTTGTTTATATTTTTTACTATATTGAATTTACAAAAACTCAACTTCTACTTCTAATTGATCATAAGTTGGGTATTCTGTAACTATGGCCGGTTTTAGATTTAATTTCTTAAATTTCTTAACGTGTTTTTTGGCATCAGATTTAGAAATTAAGATTCTTGGTTTCTTTTCATCAAAAACGGTCTTAATGTTTAACTTCTTAACTTCTTGTTGTAATTCTTTTAATCTCTCGATTATCTCCTCATGATCCTCTTTTAATTTTTCTCGATATCCTGCTCCTGGAGAAAGTTCTTCCAGATATAGGGCTCCTCTGGTTAACATGCCTTCTTCATCGATTATGTCAAAAGGAAGTTTGGCGCCTTGGGCTTGTCTTTTGATTCTGTTGGAGAGTTGAGTGGCATCTTTTAATTTGGCTGTGCAAATGTGAACTGCCAAAGGATATTCTTTTTCTTGAACATATTGAATTAATTCTTTTCCTAGTTCTAAGGATCCTTTTACCGCATAACTGAAATCATCTTTAGTTTCAAAACCCAATTCTATAAGTTTGGATTGTTGATTGTCAGCAACCTCTAGTTCATTAAGGTTGAGAAAATCAACATAAGGATGACTATAATCAATTAATTTTTTAATTTCTTTTTCTTTTCCAGGGATGCAGGGGATTTCTATGCCCACTTGCCAAGGGAACTTCTCTGCAAAGGCAATTTTCTTCCAATGTGTACTTGCATCAAGGTCAGGATGAAAACGAATTTCATCTAATCCAGCCTTGTAGAGTTTTTGTAGAACTGGTTCGGTAGTTAATCTTAAAGTTGTGTAAATGTGAATGTGGAAATGGCTTCCAAAATGTTTTTTTAAGGTGGTGATGTATCTTAAAGTTCGGTCGAGTTTTGCTAATGGGTCTCCTCCAGTTATGCCTGCTCCTTTGGCATCCATAAGTTCTGCTTCTTCAATGAGTTCTTTTGAAGAGATGATTGGTCGTTCATTAGCAAAGATAACATCTTTTTGGAATTTATCATCGGATAATGGACAGAAATAACATTTCCTTGGACAGATGCCAGTAAGGAAGATAACCATTTTTTGTCCTTTGATACAATATTGACAGCCCTTAGGCAAATCTTTATGATTATAAGAATAAAATTTATTTTCTTCCATTTATGTTTTTGGTTGACGTTTCTTTTTAAAAGTTTAGGATTTTTTGATAATTCTCCCAGATTTGGTCAGCAGCTTCTTCTTCAGAAATATTTTTTATCTCAGCAATTTTTTTGATGGTTTCTAAAACGTGGGCAGGTTCACATCTTTCTCCTTTAA
The DNA here is from genome assembly GCA_018657845.1 of Candidatus Woesearchaeota archaeon. Lineage (GTDB taxonomy): Archaea > Nanobdellota > Nanobdellia > Woesearchaeales > GW2011-AR9 > JABHWJ01. The sequence continues at coordinate 9,069 of JABHWJ010000016.1, forward strand.
ATGGAGATTGCCAAGGGGAATCAGTTTCTGTTAGTAATTGTTGGAGTGGAATTTTCTTAATCATTGTGTTAAAGTTTCCAGTCCTAATTGTTGAGGGGGGAACTGAGAAGCAATATCCTAATTCTACTCCTCTTGTTACTAAAGATTTTCTTCCTCCGAAACAATGTAAAACTACTGGGACCTTATCTTTAACTTCTTCTTCTAGAATGTTAATACAATCTTCTTCGCCTGCCCAAGTGTGGATGATTACCGGTTTGTTTAGCTTAATTGCTAGTCTGAGGATTTTTCTGAAAACTTCTTGTTGTTCTTGGTGGTGTTCTTTATCCCAATGATAATCTAATCCTATTTCCCCAATGGCTACGATTTTATCTTTATTATCTTCAATAAATTTGAATTCTTTTTCTAAATCTATTTTTCCTTCGACTCTAGGAATTCCAGTTTCTCCTTCACTAAGTCCTAAGGCATCGATTGGGTGTAATCCTAAAGAAACTTTAAGAATTGGATCTTTCTTGGCTAATTCTAAAACTTGTTGATTTGCTGCAGGATTAGTTCCTGAGATGACGATTGCTTTAACTCCAACATCTTTTGCTCTTTGGATGACTTCGTCTAGATCTTTCTTGAATAAATCTTGGTTCAAGTGGCAATGGACGTCTACTAAGTTCATGTTTATCTGAAATAAAGGTATTTGATTTAAAGGTTTTTGTTATTATTCTTTAATCACTCTTCTGTGACAATCATCAAAACCTTTATAAATGGCTCTTTATTTTTTGGGTTTATGAATCAATCCAATGAATTAGAACAACTAATTTCAGACGCAACTGATATTATTTTGGCAAGAGAAAAAGAACCGTTAAAAGAATGTGTTTTAGTTAGGTCTCCAAGGGCGTTACCGTTTGGAACGCTTAGCCAAGTTCCAGCAGAAACTGAATATCCTTATCAAAATTTAGAATTGGTTACCTTGGGAGCAATTGTTGAATTCTCAGCAAATCAAATAGACCCTAGTTATATCACTGAATCTTTAAAGAATGCGAGTTGGAAGAATACTATGATGGTAGATAGATTAAATGGTACTCTTCCCGATTTCCGTCATTTAAGATCAATCTCAATTAAACCAACTAGTATTTGTTATAATTTTAAAGATCCATTAAATCTTGAAGCATTACAAGTTATGGTTGAACAATCTAATCTTCCAGGTTCAGTTGAATTTGTAGAAGAAAAAAACAGATCTGGTAAAAATGTAACAAACTTGTATTTAGATGATAAGTTATTGCTTACTTTCAAAAGCCATATGGTTTATTTACAAAATTACCAAGATTGTTCAAAGAAAGAGTTAGAATATTCTGTACAACTAGTCTCTGGTTTAGTTACTAGGATTCACCAAGACGTTTTACTTGCTGAGGGTATTCAAACAATTAATTTTTCTGAATATCGACCAATCTTTGAAATGCTTTTTCCTGAATCTTTTGAAAATATTCTTACTGGCAGTTTGGAGACCATTAGAGAATTAACTTTAAGTGGAGAGGTCGCAGACCATGATTTGTTTAGGGAAACAAGGTCCTCCAAAGCTTTTAACAGGGAAGATCAGAAAACTTATTTTTTACCTAATGATAATCTACCGGACCATTTCAGTTATTTAGTTGTTTCTCCCAACAAACAAGAAATGTACGTGCGTTTTAGTTCAAACATAGATCTAAGTAAAGTTAATGAGTTTGTAGAAGAAAAAGGATGGAACATATCTAAAAGAAAAGGAAAAGAAAAAGGAAAAAGATTTTATACTATTCCTATTCAAAAAGGGGGAGGACAAAGAGATGTTAAACGATACCTCCCTACAATTAAAGCTCTTTGTGTGGAAAATGATGAAGGGAAAGTAGTTGCTGAGATTGAAGGAGATAATATTGTTAAACTTTATTTATCTGATGAAGAAGATTTTGCATCTGGATCAGAATTATTAACTACTATATTTTATAAACGACTTCTTTATACTAGTAATGTTAGAACAGCAGCATTAGACTGTGATTTAACTCCTGTTGAGCAAGAAGTTATTGGTTCTGTAGGGAGCTTAGTTGGAATGTATAATCTATTTCTTTCAGTAGAAGAAGATCGGGCAAGAACCTTAGGAAGAAATAAAAAACCAGTAAGTTCCATTGGTTGGGTTGCTGAAAAGATGGAAGAATCTGAAGATCCCTCTTTCCCAGGTAGAATATTAAATGTGCTAAATGAAATTTATAACCGTGTTAATCCAAGTACTTTTTACCGTTATGGACAAGAAGCAGAAACACAAGAACGACTACATACCAGTTATGGTAACTTACAAAGATTAATTGGGCGGTTTGAAGCAATAAGGGATGTGATTTAAATCCCAAGAATCCAAGTTACAAATCAATTAAAAAATTCCGAAAAAAATGAAATTTAACGTAATTACAGGAGAAAGATTGGATATGCTCTTAATAGGTTATGGGCTAGTTTACGAATCTAAATATTCCCAAGACCGAGAAAGTATCGAAGATATTATGGGCAGAGAACCAATTAGGATAGGGATTATTTCTACTGTCCATGAAAGATTTACCCGTAATCCAGAAAATGGACATTTGGGAATGTTTCCGCAGCATAGGCCTGCTGAAAATAAAGATGCGTTTAAAATCTGGTTACAAGATACTTATCAAAAAATTCCAGAAGTAGCTAAATACCTCTTTGATTAGAAAATTAATTAAGATTCATTTCATTTAAAAATAAAGGTTTAAAATTATGACTTCTCCAAAAACAGTGGCCGAGGAAACAGAACATTGGAAACCCTCTGAAGAGATTAAGATAGACCATTTGTTAAATTATAATAAACAAAAAAATGATTTGTTGGTGTTTTTATATGAACTTGTTGATGCAGAAAAATTTCCAGATCGAAAAGATGGTAGGCCTCATTTAGTTCACCCAATTAATGTTGCTACATATTTACAAAGAGTAAGGGCGGATTTCCTTGACGTTGCTGCTGGTTTACTTCACGATTGTTTGGAAGATAAGGTTGACAAAGAATTAGTAAATATTTCTAGTTTGGACGTGGGAGAACTAGAACATGACTTAACTGTTGAGCTTGAAGAAACGATTCGTGGTGAATGTCAACGTTTAGGCTTACCATCAACTTATCCAAAAGCGTTAATACAAACTACTGCACTTCTTACTAGATACAAAAAACACAAGTATTATCGTTCGCTGGGACAAATATTCTCTGAGGAGAATCGGGCGATCCAAGAGCGAGCAATTAGGGTTAAACTTGCTGACAGAATCCACAACATCCAGACCTTGTCTGCATTTGATGAAAAGGAAAAAATCTATCAGGCATTTAAGAATTTCTTTATCCTTAATAACGTTAAAAGTTATTTAATTGAAACTGGGCAAGTTACAACCAGTGATTTAATTCTAACAAGGAAAAAAAATGCTACTGAAAAACTTTTTAGAAAGTGTATGAAAGCAACTTATGATGCTTTTTTATCTATCTGTCGTGATTCAATGAGAAAGGGCATTCCTGACGAAGTTGAAGATTACCTTCAAGTTTTTTATCATAAATATGAACACCAATCCAAGAAAATGGGAAAAATTTCTGATTGGGATGATAAAGAAGCCCATCCATTGAAACTGTTTGATGGGATTATTCTCAAATATGATGCGCGGTTACATAAAGAAACTGCCGAGTTTGAAAGAAGACAACAGAGAGAAGTTAAATTTTGTAAGCAACTGTTCCCTAAGTTTGAACTTACTCCAGAATTATTGGAAGCAGTTGTGGATTATAAGGATGCTTACTTGATGAAAGAGGTTATTGGAAAATTTTATGATGAAAAATATTTTGTCCGGAACTTTGGTTGTGGTAAGTTGTGTACTCGTGGCAAGATTTGTGTTAGTGAATAATTGAAAATATTACTAGAATTCTTATAACCTCAATCACAGAAAAATTTATAAGTTTGTTAAATTCTTTTAAAATTTATGGAACAAAAAACTAAATATAAAATCTTTGGTGGCATAATGGTATTGGGTTTTTCTTCAATAGTAGGATCAACATTATATTCTATTCATCAAGAAAAACAATTCTGGGCTCAAGAACCAACAAATTTGAAAGGGACAGTAATTAA
>JABHWJ010000017.1 GCA_018657845.1 Candidatus Woesearchaeota archaeon
TAGGACTACTCGGGTATCTAATCCGGTTTGCTCCCCTAGCTTTCGTTCCTCACCGTCAGACCCGTTCTAGTTAGGCGCCTTCGCCACAGATGGTCCTCCTGAGATTATAGCATTTTACCGCTCCCTCAGGAATACCCCTAACTCCTCCCGGTCTCAAGTCTAACAGTATTTTGGGCACGTCGTTTTGTTAAGCGCAACGATTTCACCCAAAACTTATCAGACAGGCTACGAACGCTTTAGGCCCAATAAACGCGATTACCACTTGTGGCGCAGGTGTTACCGCGGCGGCTGGCACCCGTCTTGCCCACCACTTATTCGTCAAGCTATTTACACTTGACAAAAGCCCATGCTATGCATGAGCACTGAGAGGTCCCTTATCACACTTACGTGCATTGTAAAGGTTTCGCGCCTGCTGCACCCCGTAGGGCTAGGGTCAGTGTCTAAGTACCCTTCTCCGGGCTACCTCTCTCAAGGCCCGTACTGATCAAAGGTTTGGTAGTCCTTTACACTACCAACAGCCTAATCAGCCGCCAACTCATCCTTAGGCATTACTTTTTGAATACGGGACATTCCAGTACCCATATTCTATCCGGCTTTAGCCACAGTTTCCCGTGGTTATTCCAGACCCAAGGTCAGATTATTGACGTGTTACTGAGCATTCAGCCTGTGGTTCCGAAGAACCCCTCTGACTTGCATGGCTTAGTCGAACTCTCATAGCAGCAATCTCCCGCAGGATCAACGGGAATTAAGAATTTGCGTTTGTTGGTCACAATTTATCCGAAACTTATATCGAAACAATTTTAATTGGATCACCTATTTCGTACTCAAGATTAATTGAATACACATGTGCTCTACTCTAAGAAAAGTGGTTGTTTATAAAGGTTTCTATGGGTTTAATAAATATAGTGTCTTTAAGTTATTATATATTAAAGAATTTAATTAAAATATCCTTCCAACAAAGTAAATATTTTTATGGCATGATCTTTATTACGTGCATTACCAAGCTTTATTTCTTCCAATGGTGGATGAACAAAGTTAATTGAAACTCCTTTCTCTTTTAGGTAAAGCAAAGTTTCAATCTGCTTTTTGTCCTTAAATTGTTGTTGTTCTGGAAGAGGCCAATGGTGCCATAAGAAAAAACTTTTTCCATCCATTGTAAAAAAAGTTACTTTCATAATAATATCTTCAGTGCTTCTGCTACCAACAATTTCAATTCTGTTTAAATTATAAAAATTATACTCCTTTTCTTGTAAACTCCAAAACTCATTCTTAATTATTTTATTCTCTGTAACGACATCATAAGTACCATACATTAATATTGTAAATGGCAAAGTAAGAACAATAATAATTAGGGAAACATAAACACATCCTTTGTACTTCCTTCGTTTTTGTTTTTTGGTTAATCTTTTTTTAAACAGCTCAAACTCCATAAGATAATAAGGAAATGACATTAAGGCCAAGATAGAGAATAATTGTAATATTCCCCCAACATAAGCAAGGCTAATGTCATGATAGAACAGTTCATTTATCGGCAGAGTTATTCTTCGGAGATAATTAAGAAAAATTGCTAAAGAGAATGTTAATACTGCCCATAAAATAGACACAACCACATAAATAAAAGAAATCTTCGACTTCTCTTTACGGGTACCTCTTTCCATTACTTCAAAATAAACTTCTTTTTCACCTCTCTTGTCCAAATATCTTTTGTAAAGATACAAGGCCACAGCAGCAGAAATCAAAGATATAAATATAACTATTCCAAACATACAAAATTATAATAGCTTTTAGAATATAAACTTATTGTTTTAAAGAATAATACTAAAATGGAACAACAAGAATTAAAAATAGAAATAAAAAAAAGAAATAAAATAAAAAGTAAAAAAAATTTAATAACTCAACAGAACTTCTATGTCCTTACCAAAGATTCCTTTAAGGTCTTCAAATACTGGTGCTTTGATGAAAACTCTTTGTGGAAATTTGATCTTTGCTAAAGCCTTTTCAAATTCTTCCAATGAACTTTCTTCACTAGGTCCTAAGCTTCCATCAGAGTTAATTGGAGCCCTTTCAACTCGTTGTTCTTTGGCATCAATGTCATGGATAATAAAAGCTTCCGTATCAAGCATGTAAACCTCTCCATACTTTTCTCCATGTTTGATTTTAATTTTGGCCCTTTCCAACTCTCTTCCTCTTTTCCTCTGCATGTGCTCAATCAAGAATTTAATCAAAGGACCACTATTCTTTCTCGTCTTCTCAATTTCAGATTTAGTTAATTTTCCTTTGTCAAAATCTTTTTTAGCTTCGATAATTTCATTAAGATCTCTTAAATATCTGGATGGAACTTTTCCAGTAGAGATTAATTCATTCTCAAAGATCTTAACAATGTCTTCGTCTTTAGCCCGTTCTATTCCTTCTAATCTTAGCACATCTCTGATGATGGTTATGACTTCATCATAAAGCTTAACCACACTCAACTCTTCGTGGCTTTTCTCAATCTGCTTGAACAACCTATCAATTCTTTTCAGATACTTTTCTGCATCTCCCAATAGTTTGTCTACTTCCTTTCCAGATAATTCTTTTTTAGTGCCATGTTCAATCTCTTTTCTTAGTTGAACATTAGTTTCTAAGATTTTTATGTACTCTGGTTCCAACAGTTTTTCCTTCTTGACAAAAATATTGTTCATCACTTCTGGAGTTTCCCTTGGCGTCGGAGGAGGAATTCCATATAACATTAATGCTGCCTGGCTCGGGGTCAAAATAGAATAATAAACATCTTCCATTCCGATCTCTTTGAGTTTATGCTTTACTCTTTTGATCATCTGTTCTCCAGTGCTCATGAAGATATCAATTGCTTCTCTTGATGGCTTAATCTTACCCATCTTCAACATTAATTTCCAAGGCATAAATGTTCCTTTGTCGTGGAAAGGAACTCCATCTCTTAGTAATGTAAAAATTACTGGATTTGCTTCTCTCAAAGAATCCCAGAAGTCTGTCAAAATATAAACTTGGATATTTAATTTATTCTTAATCCCAGTCATCTCTCCAGCTTCGATTCCCATCCCAATAATAATTGCTCTTAACTTATCCTTCAACTCTACCCTGGTCATTTTCTTGACATCCGTATCGTCAATAACAATCCATACATCAATGTCTGAAGTTTCGGTTGCTCTTCCTTGGGTTAAGGATCCAGCCAGAACATAACTCACAATATATTTCTCAAATTTTTTGAGAATCATTGATTTGTGAATCTCTGAAATCTTAATCGCTTGTAACATCCCTTTATCAAAAACAGGAGCTCCCATTGCAATCGCTCTCAATAAATCATACTTGGCATCATAACAGTTCTGCCACAATTCACTAAGAATCACAGTTTGGGCATTAATATTAGGATCTATTTCCTTACCCATCTTTTCAATTATAACTGCTAATTTCTCCTTTAGCTCTTCTTTAGACATCTTTTGACTAGTAGAATCATCAACCAACACCATCAATCTAATTTTCTTTTCTTCTTCTCCTTTTTTCTCTGGAGTTTTATCTTTTTCTTGTGGCTGTTTCTCCGGAGGCAACAAAGTTATCCCCATAATATATTCGCCAAATTTCTCAGTCACGTTTTTCTTAAACTTGTCTAATTTACTCTTCAATTCCTTCAATTTCTTTTCTAATTCAGGAGGTAATTTTTGTTGTGCTTGTGCCGGAACTCCTGCTTTAGGTTCTTCTTTTTTAGTTGTTTTTTTAGTAACTTTCTTAGTTTGTTTTTTAGTCATTTTTTTAATCGTCACCTGTGACATTTATATTCTTAAGAATATAATATCTTTTCTCAACATTTAAACCTTTGTATGGGGGGTGTGACTTTTTGGTCAAGTCCAATTAAGGTTTTCAACCGAAAGGTTTATATATCAAGTACCACTATTTAGTTACAATAACTTAAATGAGGTAATAAAATGACTGATTTAACCCAAAAAAATAGAGATTTATTAGATACAGAAAAAAAGATGGATCGTAGTTCTTTACAACCTGCGATCATGGACGCTTATGTTAGCGAAGCTAAGTATGTTGAACATGGAGTTGTTAGATACAGAACCAAATTAGATGAAGCAGCTGCAGGAAACGTCGCCGATAAGGTAATGAGAGAAGCAAGCTACCAAATCGCAAAAAGACAATTTAATATGCATGACGATAATATGTCTGCTGTACAGATGTCTACAGATGCTAATGGAACCAGATATGGAGATGTAGTAGTTGAACAGATGATGGGCATTGGAAAAGGCCAGATTTTAAAGATTCTTAAAGATGCACCAAACACTTATGATGCAACAACCCAATTATCTGCAAAAATGACTGAAACTTATGGTCAAAGAACAGATGTTACCGGAATTACCAATAAATACACAACCGTTCCTGAACTGAGGAATGCAGTAGTTAATACCAACGAAGCATTAGGACTAAACGCATTAGGAACTGTAAAAGTTGACGAAATGGGCTTAGATGAATTAATCAGAACCCAACTACAACTAATGGGAATGGGTAGACAAAAAGAAGCTAGTGAATAAACCTTCTTTTTTTCTTTTTATTCTTTATTTTATTCTTATTCTTAACTTTAGAAAAGTATTTATACCCTAACTTATTAATACCCAATTATGAGTAAGAAAAAAGGGGAACCAAAATTAGATTTTGAGAAGATTTCTAAAGAATTAGGTAATATTCGTCAAAAGCAACACATGGATCAACTTTCTCCTGCGTTAACTGATGTTTATATTAAACATTCTGGATACACTGATGAAAAAGGAGTAAAAAGATTCAAAGAAGAATTTAATGATAAAGAAGCCAAAGGTTTAGCCAATGATCTTTACGATGCCTTAGGTTATCATTCTCATCGAAGAGTATTTAGTATGGATAAAAAAACTTTTGGTAAATTAAAAGAATTCAAAGATGCCAATGGAACTCCTTATATGGATGGAGTTATCAATCATCATTATGATATAACTCGTAAGATTTTAGAAAAAACAATTGATAAACACAAAACAGAACTTGATGTGGGCAGACTACAACAGATTTTACAAGAACCAATAACTCATCATGCAAATCTTTTACATCAGGGATTGATTTCTAAACATGGATTAGATGATCCCAAACATGCCAATTCAGTTAAGAAAGCAATTGATAATATTGTGGGTAAATATAATTTATCTAAGAAAAAATATGATACTTCTAAGTTACATTCTCCTCAAGAGATTCTACAAACTTATTCAAAACTAGCCCAAGAACATTATAAAAAAGATTAACTTTCTCTTATTTTCTTATCCATATCATGTTACTACCCCGAGGTAAACCTTTTAAAGTTGGACTAATTTCTATTTTAAATATGACTAAATCCTCTAAGCCAGAGTTCCCGTATTCATTGGCAGATAACGTTCGTTTGTACTTCCATCAATCCCAGCACACACTTTTAACCAGGGAACAAGAGTATCAACTTGGAGAGCGCATGAAACAAAGCCATTGTGCTTTGACCGAGCTTCTATTATCTTACCAAGACCAAAAAACTTCTGAACACACCGGAAGAACAGTCATTCGGGGAAGATTAGAAAATCCTCCTAAATATAATCGCATGGAACGAACATCTTACCACTCTAAGAACATTCATGAAAAATATTTAACTCTGGAAGAAACTTTAGTTAATATTGAACAAGAAGAAGAACAAACTCAACAAGATAAACAAGAAGAAAAACAAACTATTGTAACAGAAATTTTCAATTTTATTTATGATAATTCCAGAAGAAGTGCCCTTAGGCTCGCTGCTAAAGATTTATTAGACCATGTTAATGGGAGAATCTCTAAATATAAAAAAGGACCAGAAACAGAAGACCCACCTACAAAAGAAGATTACGATTCTCTATTAATCAAGGAAATAGAATTTCAACAGGATTTAGCAAAACAATATCGCATCGCCAAAGAAACTTCTCAATCTTTTGTTAGAAAGAATCTCAAACTTGCAGTTTCAATTGCTAAACATTGGACAACCCAAGATTATGGGTCTTTTTTAGACTTAATTGAAGAAGCCAATATTGGCCTTATGAAAGTAGTAGATAAATTTGACCACACTCGCGGAAATAAATTCTCAACATATGCCACTTATTGGATTAAACAGAATATAACCCGTTCATTATCTGAAGGAAACTTTGTTCATGTGGGTACAACAGATACGGATAAACACGACGAATGTTATGTGGAAGCAGAAGATATATTCACTGAAAGAATTAAACAAGGAATTTCTGTAGTACCCAATGATATCGATAAAATTGCCGCGGAAGTAGCCAAAGAAAAAGGATATGACCATTTAAGAATTAGGGCAATCGAAGAATCCAGACTTCCTCCAAGATCTATAGATTTCATATACCCAGATCGTAGTGGGGGGAGTTTTGCTGAAATTAATGATATAGACCCCAATCAAGAAAAGACCCCAGAAACCTTTATGTTCACAGAATTATCTTGTTTATTAAGAAGAGTGTTAACACAATTAGAACCAAGAGAAGAAAAAGTTGTTCGGATGAGAACTGGTTTTGGAGAGGCTAGAGATTATACTCTCGAAGAAACCGGCCAGTTCTTTGGTGTTACCAGGGAAAGAGCTAGACAATTAGAATCAGGTGCATATAAAAAGATGATGAAAAAACCCATTGCCCATAGATTAATTCCTTTTTTAGAAGATTTAGAAAGTCTTTGTGAGATTAGCATCCCTGTAGACTAAATACCTTATTCTAAACAAATAATTTTATAAAATACTTCTCTTTCCTCAATGTCTATGAGATTTCCATTATTTAATCCTCAAGAAATTGAACCCAAGATTCTTAGATACTGGAACAATGAAAAGATCATTGAACAAACAAGAGAAAGAAACAAAAAAGGAAAAAAATTCTATTTCCTTGACGGTCCACCTTATACTTCTGGAAGACTTCACTTAGGTCACGCTTGGAACTATGCCCTAAAAGATACTATCATTCGTTATAAAAGAATGACTGGACACAACGTCTGGGATAGAAATGGTTTTGATATGCATGGTCTTCCAACTGCTCACAAAGTTATGGCCAAACATAAGTTAGAAACTAAAGAAGACATTATTAAATTTGGTTTAGCTAAGTTCATTCAAGAATGTATTGACTTCTCTAAAGAAATGGCCGACCTTATGGTTAAAGATCTCCAACGGATGGGGATATCCTTAAAATTAGATGATCCCTATATGCCCATCACTCCAGAATTTATCGAAGGAGAATGGCAGTTTTTCAAAAAAGCAGACCAACAAAAAAGATTATACTATGGGGAAAAAGTTCTCACTTGGTGTTCTTCTTGTGAAACTGCTTTAGCAAAACACGAATGTGAATATCAAACTGTAAATGACAATTCTATCTTTGTAAAATTTCCAGTCAAAGGAAAAAAGAACGAGTTCCTCATTATTTGGACCACCACTCCTTGGACAATTCCTTTTAATCTTGCTGTAATGGTTAATCCTACAATTGATTATGTAAGAGCCAAAGTTGAAGGAGAAACTTGGATTGTTGCTAAAGTTTTAGCTGGACCTGTAATTCAAGCAGTAGCCGATAAGAAATACAAAATTATCGAAGAATTCAAAGGAAAAAAATTAGAAGGATTAGAATACACCCATCCCTGGGAAGATGAAATCTCCCAACACAAAGAAATCAAAAAAGAAGCACCTAACGCTCATACTGTAATTCTTACAGAACAATATGCTGATACTTCTGCAGGATCAGGTTTAGTTCATTCTGCTCCAGGTTGCGGACCAGAAGATCAAGAAGCTTGTAAACCATATAAAATTCCTCCATTCAACAATCTCAATGAAAAGGGAATCTTCCCTAACAATATGGGTAAGTTCTCAGGACTAACTGCAAAGAAAGATGATAAGAAATTTATCACTGCCCTCGAAGAGGCTAACGCTTTAATCGCAACAACTCAAGTTGAGCATGAATATCCTCATTGCTGGAGATGCAAACATCCAGTAATTTTTAGAATAACTTATCAATGGTTCCTTAAGATTGAAGATATCAAAGAAAAGATGCTTCTTGATAATGCCAAAACTAAGTGGGTGCCAGAAACCGCCAATAATTCCTTTAAATCTTGGGTCTCTAACTTAAGAGATAATTCTGTTTCCAGACAAAGATTCTGGGGAACTCCATTACCAATTTGGAAATGTGAAAAATGTGAGAAATACGATGTCCTCGGATCAAGAGAGGAAATAAAAAAACTAGCCGGCACAGTGCCTAAAAATCTCCACATGCCTTGGATTGATGAAGTGAAATATGATTGTAAGTGCGGCGGAACTAAATCTCGTGTCTCAGATGTTATTGATGTTTGGGTAGATGCTGGAACAACCGCTTGGAATTGTTTAAGAAATGATCCCAAATTAATCAAAGAGTGGTTCCCTGCAGATTTAATTCTTGAAGCAAAAGAACAAACCAGACTTTGGTTTAGTATGCTTTCTATTTGTTCACAAATTATGTATGGAAAAAATTGTTATAACAACGTTTACGTTTATGGGATGTTAACTGACATCAAAGGAGTTAAGATGTCTAAATCTCTTGGAAATATCATCTCTCCTTATGAATTAATTGATAAGCATGGTGTAGATACTTTAAGATATTACATGTGTCAAAATAATGCTGGACAAGACATTAACTTTAGTTGGGATGAATGTGCGCTTAAACAAAGATACCTTAACATTCTATGGAACACTCATAAATTCCTAATCAATTTAGCCAATGAAAACAAAGTCAACCCCTTCAAATTAGATGCCCAATTAATGGAAGACGTTCTTGACACTGAAGAGAAATACATCTTTTCTAGATTACACCATACTATCAAAGAAGTAAAAGAACACTTTGAAGCTTATCAATTAGATGAAACCTTAGTCCCTATAGAAAATCTATTTCTAGATTTAAGTAGAACTTACATCCAAATGATTAGGGATAAAGCTTCTAGTGGAGAAAAAATTGACAAAGAGGTTTGCATATATACTATTACTCAAGTGTTGATGGAAACTCTGAAGATTTTTGCTCCTTTGGCCCCTTTTGTTACTGAAGCAATTTACCTCAACTTAAAGGAAGAATTCAAACTAAAAGAAAAATCTATTCACCATCACGCTTTCCCTGAAGCCAACAAGAAAAGAATTAATGTAAAGCTAGAAGAAAAGATTGATGTTGCTAATCAAATTATTCAATCTGTTCTCAATCTAAGAGAAAAATTGGGTTATGGGGTAAGATGGCCCCTTCGAGAGATTGTAGTAACCAGCGATGATAAAACAATCCTCAAAGCAGTAGAAGAACTTAGAGATATTATTAAGAAACAAACCAATCTTAAAGATATCTCTGTAATGGAATCTCTTCCAGGAGTGGAAACCACAGTCAAACCAGATTTCAAGAAACTGGCTCCAATTTACAAAGAATTAACCACACAAATCATTACCAAGTTATCTATGGATTCTCCTCAGACAATCTTAGGCCACCTAGAAAAAAGCAATAGTTATGATTTCAAGGTAAGTAATAAGAAAGTTTCCATTACCAAAGAACATGTAATTATTGAAAACAAAGTTCCCGAAAAATATCTAGAAGGTTCTTTCAGAAAAGGATTTGTTTACTTAACCAAAGCTTTAACTTCAGAATTAGAAGGTGAAGGTTTCTCCAGAGAAATTATTAGAAATGTTCAACAGTTAAGAAAAGAAGCGGGTTTACAGAAACTCGACCGGATAATTCTTTACATAAAATTAGATGAAGATCTTTTAGAGAAAGTAAAAAAACACCAGAATGAAATTAAAGAAAAAGTAGGTGCAGATAAATTTGAGTTATCTGCAGTCCCTCCAGTAAAAAAACATCCCCATCACAGTAAGAAAAAAATCAAGAAAGAAGAGATTGAAGTCTGGCTAGATAAAATTTAGTTTTTTACTCATGGCGTTTTATATTATCATTCGTGGACCTTTGGGATGTGGAAAATCAACAATAGCAGAAAGACTTTCTAAAAAATTAAATGCCAAATCTTTTTCTATTGACAAAATTCTCGATAAACACAATCTGCTAACAGAATGGGAAGAAGGATACATTTCTCAGAAAAGTTTCAAGAAAGCAAATGAAATAATTTCTTCAGAAGCAAGAGAACATTTAGAGAAAGGAATCTCAGTTATCTTTGATGGAAATTTCTATTGGAAATCACAAATTGAAGATTTGATTAGTAAGTTAAATTTTCCCCACCACGTTTTTACTCTAAAAGTTCCCTTAGAAGTTTGTATTAAAAGAGACCAGCAAAGGGAAAAACCTCTTGGCGAAGTTGCTACTAAAGAAGTTTATAAAAAATCAACAGAATTTGATTATGGCATTATCATTGATGCATCAAAATCATTAAATGAAACAACCCTAGAGATAATTTCCCATTTACCAAAACCCAAATAAATTTACAAATTCTATATCTCTTCATTTATCAGAAACCTTTAAATAACTAAAAAATTTAGTTCTCAATATGGCTTCAAATAAGTATCCACCAATTCGTGTACGTTACAATGGTCTTTTTGATTTTGATGGACTTTATGCGGCCATGACCGATTGGGCTAAGAATTATGGTTATCTCTGGGAGGAAGAATCTTACAAACATAAAGTTCCTTCTCCAAAAGGAGCCGAACAGGAATGGCTTTGGTTTGCTGAAAAAAATGTAACTGATTACATTCATTACAAACTTATGATTCTTGGCCACATTTGGGATATGACTGAAGTTGAAGTAGAAAAAGAGGGTAAACGAAAGAAACTCACTAATGGGAGATTTGAGATTATTATTATTGGAACCCTCACCACAGATTGGCAAAAGAAATGGGGTCAGAATAAATTCTCTCGTTTCTTGGGCAGGATGTATGAAAAGTATGTGATGGTTAAAGAAATCGAAACTATTTATGGAGACCAACTATGGTACAGAATGTGGAACCTCCAAGCAGTCCTTAAGAAATTCTTTGATATGCAAACCAAGTGGCATGAATACAAGCGTTACTTGGGAGAGAATTAATTTTTACTTCTTCTTTTTACAAAACTTTTAAATAAAATCTCTTCTTCTAAACAACTATGGCTCTTACCAAACAAAGTGTTGGTACCACAACAACTACAACAGTTACAACAGCGTAAGCTGTCTGGTTGTTCAGGGCTATTTCTTCTCAAAATTGGTTCTGAACAGAGAGATAGATTATAAGATAAATGATAAAAATACCAAAATCAATTTAAAGAAAGAAAAAATGACTATTAAAATGGAAAAGCTTTGGTTCATGAAAATAAAAGACAAAATAGAAATTAGTGACAATCGTTTTTGTCCACCTCATCATTTGCCCCACAAATTACCTTGGGGTGAAAAAGTGACTACAGAACATTGTCACATTCATAACACCCGGTGGAGAATGTTACATCACTCTCCTTTTTGTCGTTATTTAAAGTGTCCCAATTATCCATTTATGATAAAAAAATATAAAGAATTCAAACAGAGAGGTTCACCAGAACGAGTTTCAGGTGCTTCTCGTTTACTCGGAGGTAAATAAAAATGAAAATACTCGCAATCCATGCAGACTTTATTGAATTTGAGGCTAAAAAGAAAGCCTTCAAGGCAGCTCCAGAAGCTGACAAAGAAAGAAAAAGAGTAGAAGAATGCTTAGTCATTTTTTCAGCAGTAGAAAGTAGGGATGAAAGCAATCTTAAAGAAGTAATTAAAAAATATGTAGAACAAATTAAAGACATTGCTAAACAAGTCAACACCCAAACTGTTGTCCTTTATCCCTATGCTCATCTTTCTTCTGCATTATCAAATCCTAAGGCCGCAGAAGAAGTCTTACAAGAAGCCGAAAAGATTCTCAAGAAAGAAAAGTTCAATGTAACTAGGGCACCGTTTGGTTGGTATAAATCATTTAACATTAGTTGTAAGGGCCATCCATTATCAGAACTCTCTAGAGAGTTTTCTGCAGAAGGAGGAACCATAGACAAAGAACTCTCCGAAGATGAAATTAAAAATCTCTTACAACAAATTTCTAGATCAAGATTAGATACTTCTAAACTAAAAGAAAATGATCACCGAATCCTCGGAAAAGATCTTGACCTCTGGAGCTTCAACGAAGTAGCACCAGGAATGGTCTTCTGGCACAACAAAGGATTAATCATTAAAAATCTATTAACTGATTATTGGAGGGAAGTTCATAGAAGAAATGGTTACGAAGAAATTTCTACTCCCCAAATCATGGATAAGAAACTCTGGCTCTTATCTGGTCATTGGAATAAGTTTAAAGAAAACATGTTTATTACCAAATATGAAAAAAGAGACTTCGCTGTAAAACCAATGAATTGTCCAGGAGGGATGTTAGTTTACAAGGCCTCATCCAAATCTTACAAAGACCTTCCTTTAAGGACCGGAGAATTAGGTTTAGTACACAGACAAGAACTTTCTGGAACTTTAGCCGGACTATTCCGAGTAATCCAATTCACTCAAGATGATGCCCATATTTTCTGTACTGAAAAACAACTTGAGCAAGAAGTAGGATACATCATTGATATCATCAAAGAAATGTTTGCTACTTTTAATTTAGATTTCCATCACATTGAGCTATCTACTCGTCCAAAGAAAAGAATTGGTAGTGACAAAGTTTGGGACTTCACTGAGAAATCTTTAGAGAATGTTCTCAAGAAAAAGAAAATAAATTTTAAAGTCAACAAAGGAGATGGTGCTTTCTACGGACCTAAGATTGACTTCCACTTAAAGGATTCTTTAGATCGAACTTGGCAATGTTCAACTATTCAGCTAGACATGTCTCTTCCAGAGAGATTTGATTTAACTTACGCAGATAGTGATGGTAAGGAAAAAAGACCTGTAATTTTACACAGAGTGATCTATGGGGCAGTTGAAAGATTCATTGGAATTGTAACTGAACACTTAAATGGAAGATTTCCGCTTTGGTTAAATCCCACCCAAGTAAAGCTTATCACAGTTAGTGAAAAGAATACTAAGTTTGCTGAAGAAGTTCTTTCCAAAATGAAGACAGTTGGACTAAGAGCAGAATTAGATGACCGTGCAGAATCTATTGGTAAGAAAGTCAGAGATGGTCAATTACAGAAAGCAAACTACATCGTAACTATTGGCGATAAAGAAGTAGAAAAGAAAACTCTGGCCGTTAGAGACCGATCTGGAAAAACCAAATTTGGAGTAAACATAGAAGAATTCATTTCCCAACTCCAAGAAGAGATCGAAAAGAAGGAATTGAAATAATTCTTTTTTTATTTTTGTTTTCCTTTTTTCTTATTAAATTTTTTATTGTTTCAATAATTTTTATAAACACACAAAATATCCTTCTCTAAAAGAGGCTAATCATGAAAAACCTAGAAATAGTAAGAATTCTTAACAACATTGCCGATATTCTTGAACTAAAAAATGTAGAATTTAAACCAATGGCTTATCGGAAAGCTGCCCAAGGAGTAGAATTTCTTTCTGAAGACATCGAAGAGGTTTACAAAAGAGGAGAATTACAAGAAATTCCTGGAGTCGGAGAGCACATTGCCAAAAAGATAGAAGAAATCATTAAAACTGGAAAATTAAAATATTACAACAAACTAAAAAAGGAAGTTAAAATCGATATTGAGGGATTAAAATCAATTCCTGGACTGGGTCCAAAAAAAATCATTCAACTCTACAAAAAGCTAAAAATAAAAAACCTTAAAGACTTAGAAAAAGCAATCAAAAAGAACAAACTTCAAACCATTTCTGGATTTGGAAAAGAAACAGAAAAACTTCTTCTCAAAGGAATAATCTTCATCAAATCTCAACCAAAAAGATTACTTTACTCCCATGCCATCCCAATTGTAAAAGAAATAAAAGAAACATTTCAAAAATTTAATTTCGTAAAAAGAATCGAAGTTGCCGGTTCCTTTAGAAGGGGGAAAGAAACAGTAGGCGACTTAGATTTCCTCATTCTCTCTAACCAACCAGAGAAAGTGATGAAACTCTTCACCTCCCTCCCAGACATTAAACAAATCCTCGCCAAAGGAACCACTCGCGGATCCATCAGATTAAACAATGGCCTCCAAATTGACTTAAGAATACTCAAAGAAAAAGAGTTTGGCTCTGCCCTATTATATTTCACTGGCAACAAACAACATAACATCGAGTTAAGAAAAATTGCTCTCAGAAAAGGTTACACTCTTAGCGAATATGGCCTTTTTAACTTAAAAACAAAAAAACTCATTGCCGGAAAAACAGAAGAAGAGATTTACAAAAAACTCAACCTACAATACATCCCTCCAGAATTAAGAACCAATCTTGGAGAACTACAAGCAGCCCAAAATAATTCTCTCCCTAAATTAGTAACTGAAAAAGACATTAAAGGAATTTTCCACAACCACACTAACTATTCGGATGGTAATTACTCCATTCTAGAAATGGCTCAACAGGCTCAAAAACTTGGTTTCAAATTCATTTCTTTTAATGATCACGTTGGAGATATAGCCCTTGCTAATCCTTTGGATGAGAAACGTCTCAAGAAATATCTTCAGGACATTGAAAAAACAAAAAAGAAATTAAAAATAACTCTCCTCAATGGGATAGAAATTGATATTCTTAAAGATGGCACCCTTTTATTAAAACCGACCCTTCTCAAAAAACTTGATGTAGTAATTGCATCCACCCATATGGCTCTCAAAATGCCCCAAAAGAAAATGACTGAAAGAATTTGCCATGCCTTAGAAAACTATCCAATAAATATCCTTGCCCACCCTACCACTCGCCTTATCAACGAACGTCCACCAATAAACGTTAATCTAGAAAAAGTATTTCAAACTGCTAAAAAGAATAACACTTTCCTAGAAATAAATGGTTCTCCTAAAAGAAGAGATCTCAACTCTACCCATATCCGAATGGCAAAAAAAATAGGTTGTAAATTTGCCATCTCTACCGATGCCCACACTTTATCTCATATCAAAGATGATTATAACTATGCGCTACTAGAAGCTAGGCGAGGTGGGTTAGAAACTAAAGATATTATCAACTGCTGGAATCTTTCTAAGATCAAAAAAGAGTTAGAGAAATGATTAAACTGATCCTTCTGCGAATTCTTTAGCACAATCTTCACAACAGAAACGATAAGATTCTCCACCTATATCTTTAATTACCTTTTTTTCCTTTATTGTGGATCCACACTCATCGCACTCAGCCGCATCTTCATCGCCAGAGTATCCTCTCATAAAAGCTTCTTCTTCAGGAGAGATTCCGCCTTCTTCTAGCAACTGTGCTTCTGATGGGTCTGTTCCTTCTTCAAATACCATACTATTCATTGTAATTCAGATATTTTGCCAATGGTTTTTAAATATTTCCATTATATCCCATATACCCCCATAATTTTTATCCACTAAGAAATAACAAATTACGAGTAATATAAATTTAAAATAACTCTTTTAATTTTATTTATACTTCGTTCCCAAGAAAAGGAATAAGAAATAGTTTTTCTAGCATTATGGCCCAATCTCTCACCTAACTCTTCATTTCTCAACAATTTATCCAACTTTAAAGCTAGTAATGAGGGATTAGCTCTTGGAAAAAACACCCCATTGTAATCCTTCACAATATAATGTTGCATAAAACCTACTTTTGTTACCACTACTGGCAAACCAGAACTCATCGCTTCTAAAGTAGCCAAAGATGTGGTTTCTGTTAGACTAGGCATCACAAAAACATCCATTGCCCGGTAATAATCTTCAACATCCCTCGTAAATCCAGTCACTTTACATCGTTTATTATTTTTAAAATCTTCCACCATTTCTTTAGTACCATCTCCAACCATCAACAGCAAAACATTTTTTTCCCCAATCTTATCAAGGGCCTTCAATAAAACAGAAGCATTCTTCTCTTTAGAAATCCTTCCCACATAACCAATAACTTTTTTTCTAGGGTCAATCTTCACTTTCTTTTTACTTTCTTCTTTATTTTCAGAAGGATAAAATCTGTCAATATCTACTCCCAATCTAGCTACTTGTGTTTTTGTTTTTATTCCCTCTTTCCTAATCTTTTCCTCTAAATCATTATATGGAATCATTAACAAATCACATTTATTGTAAATCATAATAGAAAATTTCTTAATTAATCCACGAAACATCGTATTCACCAAAGGAGGTAAGAACTGTTCTAATAATTCCCAAGTAAGGGTATGTAAAAAGAAAATTGTTTTTTTCTTTTGTTTTTTAGCAAAATATGCTGCTAAATAACTAATCAATGCTGGCCCCTGAACAAAAACTATGTCTGTTTCCTTAATTGATTTTTTTATAATTTTCAGATTACTCCAGGATAATTTCATGGAAGGATAACCAGAAAGTTTAAAGATTTTAGAAACTTTCAAAGCCTCAGTCTTAATTCCCTTAATTCTTTTACTACTTAAATTAGGAATAAGCAAACTAAGATCAAAATTAATTCTCGCCTTTTTAATAAATTCTTCCATAAATATTAAAGTACCATCTATCTGAGGATAATAGGTGTCTGCCACCAATAATACTTTAGGTTTAGTTTGATCCATCTTTTATTTTACTCGGTAAAAAGTCTCCGCCATTCTTTTTCTAATCTTTAACCCATTCTTAAATGCTCTCCAAAATACAAACACCATTAATGGATATATTGCTTGAAATCTTTGACTAGGATATTCTTTTAACGCTTTCAATTTTTTTGAAAAACTCTTAGTTATATCTACATACATCTTAGGCCAACTTGTTTTAATCGAAACCGGATTCCAGATCGAATAAACATACAGCTCTGGTTTTTTCCCAGAAATCTGAGCATAAATCTCTTTGGTTATTTTATGAACTGCTCGATGGTCTGGATGAGGATCTTCAATAGAATGAGTAAAAACCTTAGTTGGTTTATTTTTCTTAATTAATTCTAATAATTTATTCTCAATACCTTTATTTTTATAATCTTCATAAACCCCTTGATCCTTTAAACCAAAGTATTTTACCCTACAACCCAAAACCTTTCCTGCTTTATGTGCTTCCTCTTCCCTTATCTTAACTACTTCTTCTTTCTTCATCCAAGGATGAGACAATTCTCCATAAGAAAAAACAACACATAAAACTCGTTTCCCTTCTCTAGAATATTCTGCAATAGTTCCACCTGCTCCAATCACAAAATCATCTGAATGGGCACCTAAAACCAACACAAATTCCCTCTTTTTCTTCCCCATCTTAACTAGAATATGTTTTTGCTTTATTAATTTTGTCACTTTAATGAGGCCATATGGCGTATGGCCTTTAATAATGGGTTGAGTCTTTTTTGTATTCACTAATCAATAGCAAAGATTTATAAATATGGGTCATTATTAATTTATTGTAATGAAAATTAAAATACCAGAAAAAGGTTTAGTTGGATGCTTTGATAGTTCAGACGAATTTGTTACATCTTTATCTAGTTCTTCAAGGAAATTTAGACAATATCAAAAAGAAACGGATTTCATCGATAGAATAGTATTGGGAGATCCAGAACTAGGAAAACAAGGATTGTATGCCGGTGAAGTTAGAAGAGAAGATATTGTTGATGCCATGGTTGAAGCAGGCCTTGTAAAAAATCCAGATTCTTATTGGGGCAAATTTCAAGTACAAAGAAATTTATCTAAAGTTCACCAAACAAACTATTGGAAAGGATATTCTTTCGTTCAATTAACAGAAGGCAATTTTGATTTTACACTTTACAAGGTAAGAGTAGATGATGTATCTGGATTACCTCCGTTCTAAAATAAATCCCTTGGTTTTTTAACAACTATTTTAACAAAATAACTTTTCCCCTTCCCTTCTTAACTCGCTCTACTTTCCCTTTATGTTCTAGTTCTGTAACAACCAAACTAACTTTCGCTTCAGATAAAGGCAGCATCTCCTTCCTCAATTCCTTTTGAGAAATCCTTCCATCATGTTTCTTAATAATCTCCAAAGCTCTATCTAAATAACCAGGTTCTTTGACAATATCTTTTTTATGCTGCTTAACACTTTTCTTACTATCTTCTCTGACCTTTCTCCTAAATACCCTCAAGGAACCATGCTTCTTTCTCATCCAAATTATCCTTCCAATTGCATAAACAAAGATTATCACTGCTGCAATATATTGCCAAATCTTCATCCCTTCTTCCTCTTCTTCAAAAAGATCTTCTCCGGTATCCTTCCACAAATCATCTTCATCTCCAAAACCTGGCAACAAAAATAGATCAAAAACATTTACCCCCGTTTTTACCACTACCTTCTCCTGCACTTCAATCTCTCCATTCCTTGCCGAAATAACATAATTTCCTGGTGAAAGTTCAAAAGAATAACCTCCTTCTTTAACCAACAACTTCTGCGTTCCAATCTCTACTAAAACATCACTTTCAACTTCCAGAAATTCATTGTAAACATTCCCTTTTAATGTTGCTCCCAATACCAAAGAACCACATAATAAGAATAAAATTAAACAAACACAAAACATACCTCTTTTCATAACTAAAACTAAATCTTTTTCTTATAAAAAGTTATCGTTAGAACTTCATCTCTTCTATTAACTTTTTTACAGCATATTCAAATAAGTGGGATTTATTTCTAAACAAACCATCTTCTAACACCAGATCTAATTTGGCCAGAAGTTCCTTGTCCACAGTTATACTCACTGGATCTTTCATTCTTTTACTTGCCTCCAAACATGTGGTTGACACTCAGTCAATCTTTTAAATGAGTAAATCTCAGTTAATTTAGAGTTACCTCCCATCATTGAGGAAATGTATAATCCTTTGGGGTCGTGTTGAAGTGCATAATCCATACATTGAAGAATACTACGACCCGATAAAATTACATCATCTACTAACAAAACACTTTTACCTTTAATGGCTGCAGCATAATTTTCTGGAGCCAAAGCAGGAGTCTTAACTCCCAAGTCATGTCTAGAAACATGAGAATAACGAATTGGCAAGAACTCATCAACACCTAAAATATTCATTGCTAAATAAGCAGGTTCAAAACCACCGGAAGCTACTGCCACCACCATATCTACTCCAGGAATCTTTCTTTCTCTTGCCCTTCGCAATGCCCAAAAAACTCCCTTACCTTCTTCACTAATTGTCTTTTCACGATATGTTTTTTGCAATGTTGATCCAAAATCTAAATTAGATCCGCCATCCGTCACCCACCGTACCTTAGACCTTCTATCATTCAAAAAATATTGCCCAATTAAACAATCAACATGAGTTAATACTAATTCTTTAACTTTATCAAGATCGATCTCTCCGCTTTGGTAATAAGAACCCACTGCAGTTTTACCCGCTTCAACTAAAGTAGAAAAAACTTTTTCTTGCTCTTCCCAATTTCCTTTCTCACTTTCCACCATACTATCAAAAAATAATTGAGTTATGGCCAAAAGCTCATCTTTAAAATCAACCGGGTGTATTTCAGCTTCTAATTCATTCAATAATTCTAACAATGTTTTAATTTCTCCAGCATTCTGAAGGGTAGAATCAAGAGCAGAATTCTTTAACAATTTGTACTGAGAGTTCATTTTCTTACTTGTCTCCACACACTTGGTCCCTTTATTGACAGATTCTCCAATTGAAGATCTTCTCTTGGCATCCTCCGACCATCCAAAACTGTGGAAACAAACAATTCTTTTGGATTCTTTCCCATTACATATTTTGTCCCTTCGCGGATAGTTTTTCCTGATCCAATGATGTCATCTATTAACAACACACTTTTCCCTTCAATTGCTGCCCCATCATCTTCGGGAGCTAACTTAGGAAATCTAACTTCTGAATCATCTCTAGATTCATGAGAATAACGAAAAGGCATTAAATTATCAACACCCAAAATATTCATTGCTAAATAAGCAGCTTCAAATCCACCAGAAGCAATAGTGGCAATCGTTTCAATTTTTGGAAGATCTTTCACCATTTTATATTGGTTTTCCATTTCTTGAGGTATCGATCTCCATTTTTTCATATGTTCAAAATAGTTACCAAGCGCTACATTTAATTCCCTTCCAAAATCTGTATATGAAGAATAATGAGTAACCCATCTTTCTTTAGATTCTCTATCTCCCAAAAAATACTGACTCATTAACATATTGGCACTAGGGAAGATTAACTCCTTAACTTTATCAAAATTAATCTCTCCCGGAGGAGCAGGTTCTTCATCAAAATTACTGGGATTAAACGGTTCTTCCTGATAATAAGAACCCACAGTCAGTTTACCCGCTTCAACCAAAGCAGAAAAAACTTTTTCTTGTTCTTCCCAATTTCCTTTCTCACTTTCCACTATACTATCAAAAAATAATTGAGTTATGCCAAGGAGTTGATCTTTAAAATTACGAGGGTGTTTTTCTTGTTCTAATTTTTTTAACAACACTGGTAAAGATTTATTCTCGCCTGCATGGGTCTGGCCAGTATCATTTACACTGTATAGAAGCCAAGGTCTAATCAAAGTATAATTCTCATTCTCTTTTTGGCTATTTGTTGAAACTATCATAGTTTATATTATAAAATAAGATATATATAAACCTTTCGGTATTTTCACTACTTAAAAGTAGTATAATCGATAAGAATAAGAACTGCTTTTAAAAAGTAAACCAGCCCAATATCAAGCTTTGTAAAGCTTTAAACCTCTATAATTCCTTTTATTGAAACCTTCCCAGAAAGTATGTTTATAAAGAAATTATCCAACTTAAACTACAACAAAAACTACGAGGTGCAAAAAACATGAAATATACTAACAAGTTGATGGCCATTTTGATGCTGACTATCTTTCTCATAAGTCTAGCCCCATTGGCCTTGGCAGAAGATTCGGAAGACCAACTTCCAACGAAACCTTTGCCTAAAACCAAAGAACTCAAGAAAGTCGTTGAAAACACCAAAGAGAAATTAATCAAAACTAGAGAACAATATCAGCAGCTTAAGGAAAGACATGAACAAGCCAAAGAGAAATTTGCAGAACAAAAAGAAAGGATTATCCAATTTGGTGAAAAAATCAAAGACTGCAAAGAAGATACTGAACAATGCAAGGGATTAAAGTCAGAACTTAAGGTTGGAGTTAAAACCCATTTACTAAGAACTGCTGATGTAATCCTTAAATCTTTAGAGAAATTAGAAGATCGGATTGAAAACTCTGAAAATCTTTCTGAAGAAGAAAAACAAGAAGCATTAAGCAAACTTGCTGAAGATAAAGCAGAACTAGAAGCAAAAATCGCTGAAGTTGAAGCATTATCTGAAGACGCTTCTGCAGAAGAATTAAGAGAAGCAATAAAAGAATTAAAAGACCTATGGCAAAACCTCAAACAATCTCAACAATTCTACATTACTCAACTAACTAACCACAAAATGGAGAATCTAGTTGGAAAACACAGAGATATCCTTGTTGCCATGGATAATCGAATTGCAACCATAGAAGAACAAGGTGTAGAAAATTTAGAAGAATTAAAAGCAATCAGAGAAGAATTCTCTGAATCAGTTAATAAGTTAGAAGAAGACTTTGCTGATTCTGAAGAAGCTTGGAAAAATGCTAAAGATTCACCTAGTAGAGAATCTGTTGAAGCTGCTCACCAAGCTCAGAAGCTAGTGCGTGAAGATCTTAAAGAAACTAAGGATCTATTAAGAGAGTTTGTTCAAGAATTCAACGTCAAGTATCAAGAAATTAAGTCAGATGAAATTCCGGCTGAGGTGAATGAAGATGAAGAGAACAACTAAAGTAGCTTTACTATTGATCGTGGTTGGTCTAGTGTTTTTAGCTAGCTGTAAACAGTTAGTTGAAGAGAAAGCTGCCGAGGAGTCTCCAGAAGAAGCCGAGTTATCAGCAGGATTAGAAGAACTTGACGAACTAGAAGTTTTGATGGAAGAATTAAACGATGAAATCGACTTCGAAGAACTTGAGAATCTTGATCTCGAGTAATTTTTTTCTTTTTTTTCTTTCTTAAATTCTCTAAAAAATAAAGAAGTACCATCCAAGACTTTCGAGACAAGGTTTTACGACCTCATATAGACTAAAAGGCTAACCAATTGGATTTTCTAAGCTAAACCCTTTTCTTTCGAACTCGGATGGTACAATAAGTAAACTTTTCTGAATTAAAAGCTTTTCGCTTCTCAACCAGATAGATCCACCGTTTTTATAGTTGATGCCATCAATTTTCCACTAGCATCATACATACTTACTGTAATCTGTACTCCAGTTATATCTCCTAAAGTTATTTCACTATATGCAAATCCACCTACAACCGTTGCCGAAGATGAACCTTTAACTTTAGATTTTATTGTTTTTGAACTTGGTGGCAAAGAAACTTGCTTTTCAAGTTCATATTTCTCTACTTCTAAAAGGAAATAATCTGGTTTAATAGTTCCACTCTCTTGATTTGAGATTGAATAATCAATTCCAATTATTTTTCCCCAATTACCTTTCCAATCCACAGCAACTCCTTTGATTTCCAACGCCACATTGTTATATGAAGTAATTACTTCTTCTGCCACTGCTTCAACAGTTTCCTTCACTTCTGGTTCGGGAGTTTCTTCAACTTCTTCTGGGGGAGTCTCTTCCTCAACAGGTTCTTCCACTACTGGTTCTTCCACCACATCTTCATCTCCAGAAAATAACTCTGAAGTCACTCCAGTTACCCATCCAGAAAGACTAAATGAACTACTATTATCTGTATCGACGGATCCACAAGCTACACTTGCTCTACCCAAATAAAATATTCCCAATAATACTACAATAATTAATATAAAATGAAGTATTGTTTTTGGTTTAAGTTTAATATTAATTTCATCCTTTAAAATCTTAGAATGCTTGGCAGGTTTTGATTTCTCTTCTTTATACCCTCTTACTTGTTCTTCTTGAGGTTCCTCTTCCTTCATCTCCTCTTCTTTTGTTTCTTCTTCTTCATCGCCCTTTAAATCTAAATGTTTTTCTTCCATACTTGTCAACCTCTTTGATATTATTTAATTAAGAGAATACTTTTTTATTTTTAAGTTTTTTGTTACTTGAGAACAGATATGCACCGGCCGGGATTCGAACCCGGATGTCCGGCTTGGAAGGCCGGGATACTAACCATTATACTACCGGTGCTTAATCACTAAGAATTCCTAACTCTTTTATAAACTTTTTTCTATTAATCTCCACTATCTCTTCCCCAACCAAAATCTTTTTAAACCTCTTCTTTATTTACAAGGATATGTCAGAAATCAAAGGACAAAAATGTACCATTTGTGGAAAGAACGAACTAACTCTTCGTGAAGAAATAGTCGAAGTACCTCATTTTGGTAGGGTATTTATCCTTTCTATGGAATGTGTTGGTTGTGGTTATCGAAAATCTGACCTAGAACCCGCAGAAAAGAAAGAACCTTGTAAATTCACTTTAGAAGTGTCTTCAGATGATGACTTAAACATCAAGATCGTAAAATCTGGAGAAGCCACGGTTAAGATTCCCCATATTATCACTATGGAATCGGGCCCTGCTTCTAATGGTTACATCACTAATGTAGAAGGATTATTAGAAAAAGTCAAAAAAATAATTGAATCTGCTGCAGAAAATGAAGAAGACTCTTCAACAAAGAAGAAATCTAGAAACCTGATCAAAAAACTAAATAAAGTTCTTGTTGGCAGAGAAAAACTAAAAATCATCATTGAAGATTCTACCGGACATTCTGCAATTATCAGTGATAAAGCACAAAAAAGTAAGCTTTAAATTATTCCTTTTTTTCTTAAGTAATCTAACCCTACTTTTCTATTGTTCCTTAATTCACCAAGCATATGGGCATCACTATTCACATAAATCCTATCTGCCTTTTCTAACATAAGATCTAAATTACTCCTGATGGTTTTTCCATTTATAAAATTAGTACAGTTAAATTCTAAAGGGATCTTATAATAATTTGCTGCTTCAATCACGGGTTCAAGATCTAAGTGGGCCTTAAAGTAATAAATACAGGGATGGCCAATAAAATCAATCTGTTTATGGTGCCTTCTAATGGCATGTAAATATGCTTCAGTTATTTTTTCTGGATCTCCTTTACCTCCGTACACTCCTCCATGAGCAGACAAGATTACAAAATCTTCTTTCTTATCTTGTTCGATTTTATCACAAATATCTCCTTTTTCGTTCAACAAATCTGCTTCCACACCAAAAATAACTTTCACATCATTATGGATATTTCTCCATCTTCTAACCAAGCCCCTCCAATTAACTCTAGAAAAACCAAACGCTTCTTGAGTAGCTAGGCTATGGTCTGTAATGGCTAATTCTTTTAATCCAATCTCTCCAGCCATCTTAACCATCTCATCAATAGAATTAAGCCCGTCAGAAAAATTAGAACTGTGGCAATGATAATCTCCATCTTCAAGATTTGGATTTATTACTATCATCTTCTCTCCTCAAAATAAATAATATTTAAAATTATCGCAAATCTAGAAAAAATCACTCTTGATCTTCATTCTTCTTAAACGCCTGAGGCAAATCAATTATGTACTTTCCTTCTTCTAACTTGAACACCAAAGGATCTTTCTTAAACAAATGCACCAAATCTAATTCGTATTTTCCCGGCTTCAAGATCCTAATTGACTCTAAATCCAAGATCACTGGTCTTTCTTTATCTTCATCTTTAACTCCCGCTAAATCCAGTACATCCTTTTCTATTTGTTCCCGATCAACTTCAGTTAACTTAGTAAGGATCTTTTTCCCTTCTTCCAATTGTTTTTTCTTAATATAAAAAAATAAACGTGCACCACAACTACAACCTTTTAGAATTTCGCTAGCTCCATCTGAGTAGATGGTGTTACAACGCACACATTGGTGGGGCATGACTCTTACCTCCTTCTTTTCTTACTATCCCGAGTAAACAACTCGATTTTGTCTGGGTTCTGCTCTATTTTTCTTACAACATTAGCGGGACCAATTATGGTCATCCCTCTTCTGTCTCCCAAAAGAGCATTCATCACATGAGTTTTCACTTTTTTCATTCCGTCATGTTTATTATCTGGATAAATAACGCTCAACTCAATCCCTCTGAACTTGCTATTAATCTCTTCCATGGTAATTTCAATTAAATCAGCTTCTTCCTGCTTCTTTAACCTTCCTTCCATTAATACAATCTTATTCTCTTTAACAATATTAAGAAGTCTATTGATTCTTTTCGCTGAGCTAAGATACTCAACTTCCCCATAAGGTATAAATTGAAATGTTACCATCTTTTTTTGTTATCGTTTAGTAATCTTTTGACCTTTTTAAACTTTACTTTACAACCTTAAACAATTCTTCATAAAATTCATCTACATTTTTACCGTATTTTGCACTAATCCCCACAACATTATATTGTGGAAAAGCCGCTTTAATCCGGTCCATGTTAGATCTTTTAAGGTCAACTTTATTTGCTGCAATTAAAACAGGAATATCTCTTGCCACTAGATTTCCCATAATTGTAATGTTAACTTGTGAATAAGGGTCTTGGGTAGAATCTAACACCACAACCACTGCTTCCATTGTATCTAACCATTTTATAGAATCAATAACTCCTTTGGTCGCTTCTTTGGCTCTCTTTTTTGCCATAGTATTCTTCATTCCCCTTTTAATAAAATCTTCATAATCAATCCGGGTAGCAATCCCCGGAGTATCTACCAAAGAAAAACTTAATTCCTTACCTTTTTTATTTTTAATACTAATTTGTTCTTTGATTACAATCTCTCTTGTTTCGTGAGCAATATGAGAAACTGAAGACATTGATTCTCCTAACCAATCTTCACAAATCTTGTTAGCTAAAGTACTTTTTCCTCCATTCGGAGGACCATATAATCCCAACTTAACATGACTTTTTCTCTTAAAGAGATTCCTTAAGAATTTATTCATTAATTTTTTCCAGACAGATACCATGGTACACCCTTTTTAATTTCCTCTAACCATCAAGATTCCAAAATACTACTTAAATGTTTCTATTGAGTAGAATATATAACTTAACCAAGCTATCCAACACAAAAATATATAAACCCTCCACTATTATCAACCACATGAAAACAGCACTCCTATTAATCATGATTGTCCTAGGAAATCTTAGTTTATACTGGTTATTTTCTGGAAGAAAGAGGTTTGAACAAAAGTGGCAGAAAAACACTTAATTGTTGACCAACTTAAGTTTGGCTATGAAGGACTTTTTGATGTTAAGGAACTCTACCGTTTAATTGATTCTTGGTTTTATGAAAAAGGTTGGGATAAATATGAACACACCAACCAAGAACAAATTACTCCGGAAGGTAGGCAAATCCGAATTGTACTCGAACCTTGGAAAAGTATTACTGATTATTATAAAATAATTATCCGAATAAAAGCAATTTTTACTGATGTCAAAGATGTTGAGATCGAAAAAGAAGGAGCAACTATTAAAATAAATCAAGGAATTGTTAGAATAATTTTCGATGGTTACGTTTTAACGGATCGAAAAAACAGATGGACCTCTACCCCCTTTATGTGGTTCCTCCACATTATCTTTAATAAATACATTTTCAAACAACATTTCAACAAGGCTGAACGCTGGCTCAAATCAGACTTAGATGACATTTACCAAAAGATAAAAACTCTCTTTAATGTTTACAAATATCGTTAAAAATGGCAGAAAAAAACTTACTCATTAACAATCGGACTGTCACTTACAAAGGCATCTTCAAGGTAGATGAACTTTTTAATATTATTAATCAATTAATTGAAGAAAGGGGCTATCGAAAAAACGAGAAAAAAACCGAAGAGAAAGTAACTCCTACTGGTAGAAGAACTTACGTAGAACTAAGACCTCTCAAGGTAAAAACCAATTACGTTAAATTTATGCTTAAAATAAAAATAACCCTTTCTAACATCACTGAATCAATCAAAGAAGTTCAAGGAGTAAAGAAGAAATTTGAACAAGGAGATATTGAGGTAATTTTTGATGCCTGGTCCATTACAGATTACGCTTCTCGATGGGGAATGAAACCATTGGCTTTCTTCTTCAAAGCATTCATTAACAAATTTATTTACACGTTGCCTTTAGAAACAGGATTTACTGGAGAATTAGTTAGCGACACAGATTACATCTCTGAACAACTAAGAGCTTTCTTTAACTTATACAAATTCCAATCCCGAGACGCTTTAAATCCACAAGAAAAGCCATTAGAATCAGATAATCAAGAATCACTTACTCCAGAACCACACAGAGAATTACCTTAAATTAAATTTTCTCAATCAACAACATCTCCCCTTAAATCCCAGGGGCCAATATTCTTAACTCTAACTTTAACTCTTTGACCTAATGTAAATTCTCCTTTCAACACCACTTGCTTATATTCATTAGTTCTTCCAATCCAACTTTCTTCCTTTCCGCGATCATCAATTAATACAGAAACTTCATGACCCAAAAATTTCTCATTCTGCATCTGAGCAATGTTGTTAAAAATATCTGCTAACACTCTTGACCTTCTCTTAATTTCGCCCCCTTCTACTTGATTCTTCATCTCAGCAGCGGGCGTCTTTGGTCGAGGCCAGAATCTAGAAATATTAATCGCATCAGGAGTAGTTCGTTTTACCATACTCAATGTGTCCCAGTATTGTTGTTCAGTCTCTCCAGGAAAACCTACAATAATATCTGTAGCAATAGTTATTCTTGGGAAATATCTTCTAAAATCTTTAATTAAATCTTCAAAATCTTTAGCTTTATACGGACGTTTCATGTCTTCCAAAACTTGATCATTCCCAGCTTGCAATGGCAGATGTAAAAATTTAAAGATTTTTTCACTCTTAAACACTTTCAACAACTTATCTTTTATTTTTAGTAAATGATCTGGATTCATCATCCCAATCCTAATCCGATAATTTCCTTCAACTCTAACTAACTCTTCCAACAAGTCAGCTAAATCTGTACCAATATCAAAACCATAACAACCACAATCTTGTGAAGTCAACCATACTTCTTTTACACCTTGCATAAGAGCTTTCCTTAATTGTAATTTTATCTCTTCGATAGAATAAGAAACCAAGTTTCCGCGAGCTGACCTAGTTTTACAAAAAGTACAATATCCCAAACAACCTCTAGAAATTGGAATTATTTCTACAATTGGATTCTTTCTTACCCTTGGCAATTTTAATGGAGGCATCTCTCCCATTTCTAACATTTTTACTACATTATCATTCAATGTTTCTTCTACAACTTCCACAATATTGTGGATTTGTTTAGTTCCAATTAGAGAATATTTTTTTAACAATTTCCTTTCTGTTTGTGCAATACAACCAGCAATAATAATCATTTTGTAAGGATATTCTTCTTTTATTTCTTCTAATTGTTTAAAGAAAGCATTTTCCGTAGGACTCTTAACAGTACACGAATTAATAATTACCACATCAGCTTCTTCTAGATTATCAATTATCTCAAATTTCGCTTCCTTCAATAGTCCTGCCATCTGCTCACTATCTGCCCGATTAGCAGAACAACCTTGAGTAATAAAGTGTACTTTAGTCATAAACCTTTCAGAAGCTACTTGCTTTATAAATATTATCTAGAAAGATATATAAAATAAAAATATATCCATTTATCTATGCAAAAAAGAGGACAATTAACAGTTTTCATAATTGTAGGATTCATCTTGATAGCCATTGTTGCTTCTTTAATTTTTATTCTTTCTCAAGAAGATAAAATCACTAATTCTACTGAAGTAATTGATCTTGTAGATATAACCCATTATGTCGAACAATGTTTAAAACAAACCACCAAAGAATCCCTCTTAGATATAAGTTCTAAGGGAGGATATTTTATTCTTCCAGAAAAAGCCACTAAAGACCTAACCGAAAATGTTCCTATCTTAATTGAGGATGGAAAAACTTTCTTCTTTTCTAATTCGGCAGTTAGCAAGGAGATTAGTTTATATGTTGACTCTCTTGTAGGTTTATGTTTAAAGGATTTCGCCATCTTTGAAGATCAAGGATACTTTGTAACCCAAAATCCACCACAAACAGAATCTACCCTAACTCCTGAATTCTTAATTGTAGAAACAACACTTCCTCTTAAGATAACCAAAAACCAAGAGGCCACTGAAATTTCCAAATTCCAAGTTGAAATCCCCATAAAAAGATTTTACCAAATCCTTACATCATCAGAAAAAATAGTTTTAGCAATAAAAGATAATCTTTGCTTAAGTTGCATCTCAAAAATAACTTCAGAAAATAATCTCTTCATAGAAACTATGCCTTTAGAAAAAGGTCTTTATTTATTTGAAATAAGAGATAGTAACTATTTCATTAACAATCAAGAGTACGAATTTAGATTTGCCGCCAAATATGAACTTGAAGAATAAAATAATTGTCTGCACCTTATTCACATTACTACTTGTTCCTTTAGCTCTAGCAGAATGCCCTCCAGATTGTCAAGAAGATATAACTATTCCCGAACAAGAATATGATCCCTATCAAGATCCAGGTTTTTACACTTCGTCTAATCCTTCAGATTGGGATTGGGATCAAGTAGATTGGAATTTTGTTGATTTTGGAAGGGCAGAACTTTATACCAATAACCAATTTTACCAAAATCTACCAGAACAGAAATATTCAAATCTTGATTACCAACAAACAGATTATAATAATGAATTCTTCAATCATGATTTGGTCGATCCAGTAAAATATCTGGCCGATCTTAAATGTAAAGACTGTACTCTTTATATTAAAGGTATGCAAACAATTGTTTATTCAGATAAAAGCCAATCTTATCAACAAGGAGAAATAAAAGTCACTTACTCTAAAGAAGGTATTCGCCATATGAATGGAAAAGACTTCGCCCCTATTCCGGGAGGATATCCCATTGGAATCTCATTTGAAGCAAATGCAAAGGAGCTCCTTGCTAAATTCCCAGAAAAGGACTATGATTTCCGGAGATTCAAGGCCTATAATAATTACAACCTCGAAGAAATAAAAAAAGTTGGAGATGTTTATGTTTTCCCCGATGGAACAGAGATGGCACAAGTGGATTACATAACTAATGGTTACGACCTTGAACCCAGTTTGTTGGGAACTGTAACTATAGATACTGGCAACCAATACTTA
This sequence comes from Candidatus Woesearchaeota archaeon, assembly GCA_018657845.1. Taxonomy (GTDB): domain Archaea; phylum Nanobdellota; class Nanobdellia; order Woesearchaeales; family GW2011-AR9; genus JABHWJ01. Next base: position 30,076 of record JABHWJ010000017.1, read on the forward strand.
TTCTTAAAAGACGGAAAAAGGATTAAAGGCAAGGTAAGTTTCGCAGATAATCAATTTTACATTAAATCAGGATACGAAGCCACAATCATTCCGGTTAATTATCCTCTCCAATTAAAACACCAAGGAGGATACAAAATTAGTCCAGAAAATAAAGATACTTATGTTTATTTCTCCAAACCTTTAGAACCCCAACCCAACCATCTAGTTATCACTGACACCTACTTAAGCATGCAAGCAGATAAAGACTCCTCTGTAGTCATCGAACCCCAACCAGGAAACAAATTCTTTTGGATGGTCAAAAATTCTTATGTTCAAACAGAATCAGGAGAAGAAATTATAAGCGATTTTTATTCAATGGCAAACAATGACAAATTAACCATTTACCTCTCTGGAGATCAGGAACCTCAAACGTTAGAATTTTCCTCTCGAGAAGAAGAAGGAAAAACCCCTCTGGTAAAACATGAAGGAACTTCTGGAACCACCATAATTAACTCTGGAAGAATCTCTTTATTTGCAGAAAATGGACAAGTGAACATAATTCCTCCAGAACCATTAACAGAAAAAACAGCTACCCTAAATAATCCCAATAGCGTCGCTTTTGAATTCACTTCCTCTTCAATGGAGGAAAATGAGAAAATTAGATTGAGTTCATCTAATCGTTACTTATATTTAGTTGATAATAAACCAATTATGGGAAATAATCTTGGCTTAAGAGTTTCCGACCAGATTTCTGACAATATGGTTAAAACTGTTTATGATCTTAGGTACAAGTATCCAAAGATAGAATTCTCCGCTTCTTACACCTCAACCAATACAATTCAAGTACTAAATGAATGGTTTGAAGACAAGCCTGGCTTAGAAAAACATTTGGATTTAAGTGTTGGGGGGACAGATATATTTTATAATGTTTTTACAAATCAACTTCTAGTAGATAATTTAATGACAGATCCATCAACCTTAGCTAAAAAAGAACTTCGAGATATTGATTCTCCTTTAGAGTTACTTGACCATGAATTAACCCATAATTTTGATGCCGAAGTTTTCCGTAGAGAAAATAAATTAAATCCCCAGATCGGCCAAGGGATTGCCCACCCCGAAAGTCTTCTCTCTAAATATCAAGAAATAGTCCTCGGATCATCTGACCGTCTTTATGTTGATCAAGAATTTAGAAATATGATTAAAAGAACTGATGAACTATTTTCTGAAATCCCATCAGATATAACCATAAACTTAGAAACTACCGGAGGAAAGACCTTTTCAGCTTTCATTTCTAAGGATCTTCAAGCAGCAGAGCAACAAGGTCCTGAAAAATTAAGAGAAGAACAAGCTGCCCAAATAAAATTAATTGACTTACGTCTTAGTGTATTGGCTGATCGTTTAGAATCCCCCGAACTTAGGGAAGAAGCTAAACTTCTACGAGAAAAATTTAACAAAAAAGTTTTTCAAGACACCGGCCAATATCCCTATGCGTATTATCAATCTGGGCCAGGAACACAATTTAATACAAATAATCAAGAACAATCGAATATTATTGACTTTCCCCCTAGCTATTGGGAATATTCTTCCACAGTCGCAGAAAGAAAAGTTGAAGAACTCCCCCATACTGATGAATCAGAATATGCCATCCGTCTAGAAGTAGATCGCGCCCACAGCCTAGGAATAAATGAAGGTGACCCAGATTATTGGATTATAGAAAAAGCCGAATCTCGTTGCGAGCAATACACTGGAGCTGTTTGTGCTCCCTGTACCATTTACACTCTAACCTGTAAACCATAACAACAATCTTCTTAATTCTCAAACACTTTTCTTAATAACATAAAAAATCTCATTACTTTCTTTAATAACTTTAAACTCCCACTTAAGCCGTTTACACATCATTTCTATCCATCCCCTACGCGGATAATTCATTCTTTTACCTGTAACTGTATAAGTTGGAAAACTAACTACTAGAAACTTAGCAGGAACTCTAGTCATCACTTCCTCACTAGCCTTATGTCCTTTCCCTTTGTCTAAAACATCTGTGACCTTAAACATCAGACAAACATCTACTTTTCCCATCTCTTCAATCTTTGCCCAATGCAACATATCTAAAACTTCTGCTTCACCAAGAGCCCCCAGAAAATCCAAATACTTTCTAATCATCCAAATCTCTTCATCAGAAATATCATAGGCATAATACTTTCCTTTAAAATCCATAAATGGAATAGAAAACGGATTTAAACCACATCCTAAATCCAAGATTCGTTTAGGCTTTCCTGTAATCTTAAACAATTTCTTATACAAGTCTGGATAAAAATCTACCCTTTCCTTAGTAGAAGCATGGGTTTCTAATATTTTCTTACTTCCTTCTAAAATCTCTTTTTTCTTCAACAATTCTTCAAGATAAGCCCTTCTCTTCTCTACATTAGTATGGACCTGAAATAACCCATGAACCTTACGCAACTCCTCCCGCACTCTTTTCACAACTTCCTTATACAAAGAATTTCTCTCACTAAATTCTCCTTGTAAAAACTTCTTCATATCCTGATTCTTCTTCAAATAAGTATTCAAATTTTTCAAAACAAAAGAATCATCAATTAACTGAAACTCTTTCTTCTTTTTAATATCTTTAATCAACTTCTCAGTTACTTCTTTATCCATATCTAACAATTAAATCAACTACATATAAAAACCTTTTTAAACAACTAAAAAAACATAACTTCAATGAAAAATAAATGGGAGAAAACCAAACAGTACGGTAAGAAAACTTGGCACTTTATTTGGCATGATGATTCTGCAGGGAGTTGGATAGCAAACATCATTATCGCGTTCTTAATTATTCGTTTCTTAGTCTACCCACTTTTAGGAGTTATTTTCGGAACATCTTTTCCTATAGTTGCAGTAATCTCAGAATCAATGGAACACGGTTTACATAACCAACAAATCTGTGGCCAAACTTTAGAAGAATTCCAAGAATCTTTTGATAATTATTGGGAACAATGTGGCCAATGGTATGAAGAACACAATATTACTAAAGAACAATTCCAAAAATTTCCTTTAAAAAAAGGTTTTAGAAAAGGAGACATAATTATCATCTGGCGTTCCACTTCCAAAAACACAGACATAGGAGATGTATTAGTATTCCAAGGAAATAAACCTCAGCCAATTATCCATCGGGTTGTCAACAAATGGGAAGAAGAAACTACTTATTACCAAACTAAAGGAGACCACAATGCTGGCAGTATCACTGGAAACTTTGGAGAAACTAAAATCAACCAACAAAGAATCTATGGGAAAGGAATTCTCAGAGTCCCTTATTTTGGCTACATCAAAATATTATTTGTTGATGCTGTCAAACCATTGGGCATTAATATTCAGAGATAGGGCTTCATTTTTCCAATAACTAAAGAAGACAAAGGCTTCAGAAGTATCAAAATTTTCAAAAAAATTTCAGATACCTTTTTAAACAAACCCTTTAATCTAATAGAAATTAAATAACTAATAGACGTAGGTAATGAAAAAATGTTTTGTCCGAAATGTAAATCAATTTTAAGACCAAAAGAAAAAGCTGGAAAGAGAATTCTCTGGTGTTCTTGTGGCCATAATTCTGAACCGGGAGAAGAATCTCCTGAACTTAGAGAGAAAATAGCAAAAACTGCCAAGATCGAAGTCATGGAAAACGTGGAAACCAATCCCAGAGTAGAAGCTGATTGTGCTAAATGCGATAACAAAGAAGCTTTTTATTGGACTCGTCAAACCCGCGGAGCAGATGAACCAGAAACTAGATTTTTCAAATGCACCAAATGTAATCATACTTGGAGAGAATATTCATGATTTCGTTTCATGAAGCTCACCAACAATTGTTAAAAAGTATTATCTTCAAAGATTGGAAAAGTAATCACGATTCCAGTTACTTATCTCACTTCTATTGTCAAGTTGATTCTAAATTAAACCAGACCACTTCTTGGGAACTTGGTTTTTATCTTCCCAAAGAAGATAAAATAACTACTTTTATTGTTGCTCAAGAAGTAGCCATCAAAGCAGAAGATGAAGTATTTAAGAAAGAAGGCACTGTGGATGAACTTCCTTTAGAAGAAGTCAAAACTACTTTAACTGAAATTTCCCCAATTATCCAAGAACTTCTCCAAAAGGAATATTCTAAAGAGATCTTTCTCACTGGATTCTTAATCCTTCAAAAATATCAAGGACAAACTATGTGGAATGTTTCCTTTGCCACCAAATCATTAAATATTGTCAACATAAAAGTAAACACTCAAAATAAAGAAGTCATTTCTCACCAATCCATCAACTTCATTGAGCAAAAAGCCTCATAAACCCTTTCTTTTCACTATTGAAAATTAAACAACCAGTAGTAAAACTGTTTTCCATTTCTGGAGTGGTATCGGCTTGGAGACTATATTTTCCAATTCAACATTATTTATATACTCGTTCGTTTTCTCTTTTAACATCGGTAGATGTTTGTTAAAAAGAGGTGATAGATGACTTTCTTTTGAGCAAAACCTCTGTTTAACCGACGACAAAGAGGTGAAAAAAATTTCCAAAAAAATTTCCTACAAAGCTATGATATCTTCTAAAACACTTGATACTTTTTTCAAAAAAGAAAAAGTCGAAGAAGAAGAATAAAGCTTAAAATTAAACATATTTTCTTAACTCAATAAAGTCCTATAAAATTCTCTCGCCTGTTCCTTAGAATGTTCTAACGTTTTCCCCGCATCCATTTCCTTGATATCGGTTCCCACTCTTGTAAAGATGTTTCTAAACTCTTCACCATCATAAATCTGTTTAGCCTTCAATTGGAAATCCAAATTTTCAAATTGACAATCGTCATCTTTATCTCTAGCTTCTACTCTTCGAATAACTTCGCCCACATCCATAATTGTTGGCATAACCAAGAAATCAAAAGGATGTTGATAACAAAAAGCATTTCCAGGTATCTTCAAAATATCTTCCATAGAAAAATCTCTTCCTTCTTCTAAGGCCATTAATTTCTGATAAACTATACTTGTAGAAAAACTTCTACTTTGGTAAACATCAATCCCTGCATTCAAAACAGGCAATACTAATTGTTCATATAAAATTCTTCTATCCAAGGCATAGGCCTCTGCCACGGCCTCCGGACTATAATGTTTTCCATTCTTAATCAATTCATCTCGAATATATTTTCCCACCCCTACAAAGGTAGGTTCAGAAGTAACAACAACCCCATAATTTCCAATAATCTCAGAAACATCAGGATACTCATTTTTTTCTTGCCAATATTTATTAGCATCAAAAACTCGCTTACCTTGCTTAATGGCCTCAGAAATAAATTCATCAAGAAATACTCCTTTGCCCACACCATCTAATCCATCAACAACAACAAACTTCCCCTTCATCTATAAACTCTCTCTTTAATCTTATCAAACTCATGCTTCCCACCCAATAACATTGTAGTTGCTGGAGCAAGTTCTTTAGCCCCAATAGACATCGCTTTAGCAGTCTCCCTAATATCCCACTGGGCATGTGCATCTTCTCTCAACCGTGAAAAATGATACAATTCTCTCATATTCATCCCCACCAATACTTGGCGTTGATGAGCATTAGTTAAACCATACTCTCCCAATCTCGGATTCTCTGGATGATTCTCTTGAATTTTTCTATAAAACTCACCAGTTTTTCCACCTACCAAATCCAAGAAATCTCCTTTTCTCCCTATTGCTTCAATAGATTCTGGAACCACCACTCCTAATTCTGGATTATAATCTCCTACTAATTGTGTACATAACCGGTGTCTTTTCAATTGCGCATAACAACTTGAAGATACAATTAAATCAAATACCATCTTCCCCATTTCAAACTCTCTTGGAACAGAATCAAACTTTCCTAAATTCTTCAACACATCTCCAATATATCCTTCTCTTTCGTGAGGAAAAGCTAAATCACTAATCGCCATCGCTTCTGAATAACTAAATTTTGGTTTAGAACTTTCATAAATTAATGCTGCCATTATCGCTATGTCTGGATCATTTCCTTCAACATTAACAACCCTTCCCTTCACCAACCTAGGAGACTTATTTCCAAAATCCATTCTCCTCAATAAATTCTCAGTAGCTTCAATTCTATCTGTTCTTCCTTTCTCAAAAAACTTATCTTCTAAAGTTCCGCCCTGTGCTTCTAAAAACAATTCTTCATCAGCAAGAATAATTAATGAAGGGGCAACCTCTTTAGCCTTTTCATATAATCTCTCACCCAAATCACGAACCTCGGCCAAGTGATGATGTTTTAACCTTCTCAATGTATGCTCTAGTGCTCGAGCATTGGCAGTATATCCTAGTTGTCCTTCTGTGGCCAAACTAAGGACGTATCTTGCATCTTCTTTTGCCCAACCTTGTAAGGTTCTCCTTTCATTTCTATCCTTCCACATCTCTGGATTAGCTTCTCGTTGATATCGCTCTAACTCAGGCAGAACTTTAAAATAAAAATCATTCTGTTCCCCAACTAATTGATTAAATAACTCTCTTTCATCAGCAGTAAACTCTGTAGGCATTACATAATCTCCATCCAAAGTAATATATCTCTGAGACTTTTCTGTAAACCCCACTCCAATTCGATGTTGTTCTAACGCTTCAATTGCTAATCTAGAAACACCCAACACATCAAAATTAAAAACTGCATGTTCAGCAACAGAATGATGACCCAATCCAAATACAATTGTTTTGGCAGATTTCTTCGCTTTAGCCACATCTTCTCTAGCTACTGCCCTCAATTCATTTACTGGCCGAGAATCCCTACTAATTCTTGCGTAAGCTGCAGAAATAGTTTCTGGGGTCAAAGCTTCTGGAGAAACCTCTTCTCCACTTACCAATTGATTGATAGTTTCATTATCTAAATTATATCCTGCGAGAATAATTTCCATCATACCTACCTCCTTTCATCAACAAATATAATTGTCCTTACATTTAAATTTATTTACTCACCCCAACCTAGCTATTCTAATATCTTCTTTTCCATCATCACAATCATTTTAAACATATTACTCTCCAAATAAGTATGATTATCGGAATCACTGGATTGTATGCTTCAGGAAAAGACGCCGTAGCAGAATTCCTTCAGAAGATGAACTTCTATCATGTTTCCTTTTCAGATATCCTAAGAGAAGAATTAAAGAAAAAAAGAAAAAGAATTACTCGAGATAATTTAATCAAAGTCGGTAATGAATTAAGAACTCAATACGGGTCTGATTTCTTATCTAGACTAGCTCTAGAAAAAGTAAAAGATGGAGAAAATCATGTTTTCACTTCTATCCGAAACCCTTCTGAAGTAGAAAGATTAACTGAAAGAGAAGATTTTATTTTAGTAACTGTTGTTTCTCCTGAACGAACTCGCCTTAAAAGAATAATTAAAAGAAATCGTGAAAGCGATCCCAAAACGCTAAAAGAATTAAGAAAAAAAGAATCTCTAGAAAATTCTACTAGCCCTAATGGCCAACAATTAGAAAACGTAGGAAAGATGGCCAAAATTACTCTTAACAACGATTCTACTTTAGAAAAGCTAGAAATCAAAACAAAAAAACTTGTTGAAGATTGGCTTTTCAAATTACAAGACAACCGTCCTTCTTGGGATGATTATTTTATGAGTATCGCCGAAACCGTAAAACAAAGGTCTAATTGTATGTGTCCCAAAAAAGGAGCCCTCATTGTAAGAGACCGACAAATTCTTTCTACTGGTTATAATGGTACTCCCAAAGGAATAGATCATTGTACTGATGGCTCTTGTCAACGTTGCACTTCTAGACAATTAGGCAGGGTAAAATCTGGAGTATATTCTGAACCATGTATCTGTGCTCATTCAGAAGAAAACGCCATCGTTCAGGCTGCATACAATGGCACCTCTACTAAGGATGCAATTATGTACACAACCTTCACTCCATGTATTAATTGTGCTAAGATGGTCATCAACGCAGGCATCAGAGAGGTTATTGTCAAAGTTACTTATCCAGATGATTTAGCAATTCAACTATTGAAAGAAGCCAACGTAAAATTAAGAATTCTTGATTAAACCTTGTTTATAATTCTCAAAGTTTTATTTCTACTCCTCAACCCATATTTAATCTCCACTTCCATCCCGATCTTTTTCTTAAAGAATTTAACAATCTCTTTGTTTGCTTTCCCTTTCTCAGGAACTTCCTTCAAGTAGAGTTTCAACTCTCCATTAACTTCCTTCAACTCACTTTTACTAGAATTAGGAACAACTTTAATCTTCAATAATCCTTCTTTAATGTATCTTTCCATCTCCAAATAATACGTTTACCAAATAAAGCCTCATCCAAGCTAATAAAATGAGGGTTACAACAATGTTAATCACCAAACCCAACCCTTCATAAGTCCTAAAAAAGTCCTTAAAGAGTACAAATATTACTCCAATTAGAGTAATGGTTCCTACCTGTAATAGAAATACTTTATAAAAATCTCTAAACTTTTCTTTTATAATTCTTAACCCTGCACCAACACTCTCCCAAACCTTGTAACTCTTCACAAAATGCCAATACACTAGGAACAAGTAGTTTAAGAAAAAGAACAATCCAATTAAATTAATAATTAAATTAGCTGGTTCTAAGACATACAAATTAGTAGTAATCCATTCTAATAGTCCCATCAAAGCCAACCTTATTATAACAAACCCAAAAAAATAAATGATTAATGGAAAAATTAAAAGCACATTCAAACCATTCCACTTCCAATAATTTTTATTAGAAAGTTTTCTATTAGTAATCTTATTCCAAATCAAAGATTTAGATAATGAATAAATGAACAAACTAATTAGTAATATTACTATAGTTCCAATCAAAAAAATTAATACAAAAGATTGCATACTTCCTGAAAGCGCTTGTAACTGATCTGCAGTAGAAGAAACTATCATTTGTTGGAACTGTTCTGGATCAATTCCTTTTGCTATAACATCTCCTTTAATTTCAACTAACCAATAAAACGCTTTAAATAAACCAGCGATAATTACAACTGCCAGAACATCAACTAATAAGGTATAAACAAAGGTTCTCTTTAATTGAAATGAATTTAAATATTGTCTCCAGAACTTCTTCATTTTAACCCTCTTACTTTACACACTCTCCTTCTAATCCACAATATTCTCCAGGTTGCTTTGGTGATACGCCCACAGTATCTCCTTGTTTCAATTCAGTAGCTTCTGATTTTTTAATATCTGTACAAATTGGTCCAATACTCCGGTGAGCACCTTCACCTTTCCAAAAATACCCAGTATTAACGGTTTGAGGTGCATCTCCCCAAACAATACATACTTCTTGATAGAAAATATCTCCAGTATAATCTACAATAATCTCAGGATAAAGTTCAGAACTAATATGGCCTACATTTAAACTCAAAGCATCTTTAGTTAACTCTTGTGTTGCTGCATCTTTATATACTAATTGACCATCTTTATCTTTGATAGTTCTCAGTTCAATATTAAATGTAATTGCGTCTTCTCCACCTTCTTTCCTCATGGAGGTAAACTCTTCATCTCTTGGAGCAGTAACTCCCCAAGTAATCTTATAAAAATAACCATTGGCACCTTCAGTATAATCTTCATCTCCATAACATCTTAAATCATCTTCATTACAATATAATTCTCCTGGACAAACATAATCTCCAGTTTCTACTAACAATCCCTCATCATCCTCTTCTGTTTCTGCTTCACAAAACAAGAAACCTACTTTTGTTCTCTCTGCTTCTATATGCCCTACAAATTGATAGGTGTCTGAATCAGTTTTGATAATTCCTACACTTTCACTTCCATCAGCATCTTCTATTGGATAAGAAGCTTCACAAATGGCCGAAGTCCAAGAATCTATTCCCAAATAATTCTGAGTAAAGAACGCATCTACATCATTTATCCAATCTTGATACCACTCAACTTGATAAGCTAAACCATATGCATTATATTCTCTTAAACTAGCAGCAGCATCTGCAACCTTTGCCCAACCATAATCAGAATCCCAAAACTCTTCTTGTTTTGCATCTCTAATTTCTTTTGCTTTTATGATTTCATCCTCTGCACCTAAATCCTTAGCAGTTTTAAGTGTAGGATTATTTGAACTACAAGTTCCCACTTTACAATAATTATCACCTTTTGGAACCCAGGATCCTTCTTCAGATCCTGCATATACATTAATTTGATTTACTTCTCCTGTTTCATAATTAACTTCAGCAAATACCTCTGAGGTACCATACCCTTTAGGCCTACCTTTTAACCCTTCCTGTCCAACATGATAAAAAATTGTCCCTTTATCACCATCTTTTTCAGAATACAAATAATCTTTATTATTAACGGTCTTATAAACAGCTGAATTCCCCTCTTTTCCATCTTTATCCCAACTTTTTATAGTTTTAGTTCCATCTTTATTGAAAACAGTTTCTGTTCTTGCACCATCTAAACAATCTCCGTCACAACTATGGATCATGGTTGTTGTTCCATCGGCAGTTGGGGAAACAACTAATTGAATGTTTCCTTGTTCATCCTTTAACAGGATTTCTGTAGGAGATCCTATACCTTGGGCATAATCCTTTCCATTATAATTAAATGACCCATCGGCATTTTCTATAACTTTATCCTTACCTAATGTCCAAGTTTTGATATATATTGGAGAAACCCCTGGTGTTGGAGAAGGAATCACTAACTCACTATATTCAAAACCATTTTCTTGTTTTTTCCAAGTAAGAGTTCCACCATTTCTGTATGTTATTTTATACACACCCCCACTCTCACTCACTCCAGTGGGCTCATATTTCTCAGATCCTTGTAATGCTTGTGTTGGAAGAGTAATGGTCTTACCATCACTACCTTTGAGTGTTGACTTACCTTTATTTGGCCCCTCAGTAAATTCCTCCCTCACCATTTCAGTGTCAGGATTAAAATAAACAGTTTTCGTTTCAGTTTTAGTACTCACTTCTAATTTTGTTGCATCTTTACTACCAGAAAGACTACATTCTGCATTAGTACACATAGATGTACAAGTAACTTTAAAGTCTTTATGGGCGTTATCACACGGCTCTTCTGCAATAACCATCCCACTAAACACAACCAAAAGTACAACCATTAAACTAATTAATCGTTTCATTTTCATTCCTCAATTAACGCACAATAACTTTGACCTATTGTTTCTTGCTGAGCTAATGCGGCCACAATCCCATTATAAATATTCCACAACTTTGTTAATATCTTATATGCACTACATATTCCTGCTAAGGTTGAATTCACATCACATAATTTTTTACAAAGGTAAGACAATAAACTTATCGCAGTTCCTATCCAATCAGATATCAAACCTTCTAACAATCCTAAGATTATATCTGCAGTTCTAAGGAATGGTGCCATCTCCATTAGTTCTCCAACGAAATATTTACACCACATTTGTGACTTTAATTCATCACAAACAGTAGATGGAATTCCTGTAGCTACTTCATTTTCCAAACAATACACATACCTACATGTAATCTCTCTCATCTTGTGAATATTATAAATAATTCCAGGTAAACACAATCCCACTGTAGCAACCAATATATTGTCATTTAAATTACCTGCTTCATGTGGTTTCTTTCCCCCAACAGCAGTAGCACCCTCAAGAAAGTTAGTTTCAGTTTTATCAAAATTTAACAACAATAATGTATTGTACCAATCCAAAACCATCCCATGCCACGCTCCTAAGAAACTCAAGAATGTACCATCTCCTGCCTTTTCACTACAAGCTAAAATAGCTAAGATTCCATCAACCACATCTATTATTCCCCATAATGTTTCTTGGGCTTTAGTTCCAGTCTTACAAACTTTTTGTAATGACTTTTTAGTCGCCGGATTAGTATCTTCATAGAAACCAATCAAAACTTTAATTATATCTATAATCGCCAACAAATCTTTTATTGGCTGAACAACTAAATTATTAATATTATTCACCCAATCAATTACAGTTTGTACTTCATCAATCCAACTCCAAGCCCCACTTTCAGCAATGTCCCGGGCATCTTTAATCTTCTGTTCTAAATCATCTTCAAAAGATCCTGATTGAGTAAAAGCAAAAGGAACTTGTATTTCCACATCCTTCTTCTCCGCTACAGGAACAACTTTCTTTCCTACAGAAGAAAAGAATTTTAATTCACAAACATAATCTACGTAAACATAAGTAACACTTCCGTACTGTTGTTTTTCTTCAATCTGGTCTTCAAAATAACTTGCTCCATCAAACGGATCCATTTCTAATATTAATTCTGCATCTCCAGTATCTGGATTAAAAAACAAATATTCCTTGGAATGATAATTAAAATCATCAGTTTCACATTTTCCAACTTCTACATTTTTTAATGTAGCAATATCAGAATCAAATTCTAAATCAAAATTAATTCTTGGTTTAATTAAATTTGTAACTCCTATATCAATAAACCCACTAGTTTTAGGTTTACTCACTGTCCAGAAATCCGGATCAGTCTCTTCTTGTAAACCTAAAATCTCTAAATTACAAGTTATCTTAGCTCCGCCATCAATCACAGCACAACTAGCAGCATTACTTTTCCCAAAAACTTTATCTTTCTCCTCACCAAAACTAGGAACACTTACCGGATTCCCCGCAGTATCCGTAACCTCAAAAACAATTTCTGCTTTAGTCGGACCACTTCTTATCTGCTCTAATTCAACAGTACACTTCCACTTTAAATCCTCTTGTTGACAGTAATTACTTTCATCTGCTTCAAAGTAACCATCAACATATTGATCAGGAATCTCTGTGTACAAATCATTAACATCCATATTTAATATTAATCCATTATCTTCTTCAATATTCATCTGGATTTCTAAAATATCTCCACTATGGAAGAAATCCTGCGCCCCTAAATCAGAGATACCTCTAATCTCTAAACTTTTCAACTCTGGATCCATATCATCTAAAAAAACCTCAATTTTTTCTACATAATCATTCTTATTTCCTACCTTATCTGCATAAAATGAATTCAAAAACACTTCTTGTCCTTCATCATCATTAAACTTATTTGCTGAAACTGAAATCTCTTCCCAAGCACATTCCCATTCAGAACTCCCTTCGGAAGTTTGGTTACAAGAACTAGCCACCACTGAACTCCCACTACCAATATTAGAAAAATCACCCTTAACACTATTGGCATCCATCCCACTCTCACTCTCAGTAAACACGGCTACAAATTCATTCTTTCCTTCACCAACTAAATTCGCACCCAAATAATTTACTTTAGTTCCAAAAGAAACTAATTCAGGAGCAGTTTGATCTAAGGTTAAACTTTTACTTCCGGAATAAGTTGCCTTATTTCCACTATCATCAATAGCCACAATCTCAAAAGAAACTGATTCTTTGGTAGAAAACTCCACACTTTCTAATTCACAACTATAAACTCCTTCTTGGTCATCAAAATCACAATCCATCTCTTCTTCATCAAGATCCATGTCGGCTGAATCAATGTAAACAATCTCCAAATCACTTTCCTCAGTAACATTAACCAAAACATCAACATATTCTGTTTGTCCTACAAAACCTTCTTCCGCACCAACAAAAACAACACTATTTCCATCAATCTCTGGGGCAGTAAAATCAACACTTAAAGGCACTGAATCACTAGTAGTAGTATGTCCAAAAACATCTTTAGCTCTTATCTTAAAATACTTCACTCCTGAATCTCCAGAATCATAATCCATAAGAATATTATCATTATGGCTGCACTTACTATCAAATTGAGTGATTGTTTCAATAACTGTAGCACCCTCAATTATCTCAATACTGCCTAATTCATAACAAGGGAAAGGATCAGTGATAGTAAAAACCACTTGTATTCCTTCACTTTTCTGAGCAAACAAGGCCGTTAAAATTTCCGGACCTTCTTTATCTATCTTAATACTATCTTTATCAGAAGTAACTTGTTCATCGTTGTTATCAAATAATAAAACTTCAAAAATATGTTGACCGGAGTTAGCAAACCCTTGACTAAAATCTTTCTCGATCGAACATTCATGCCCCCCAATACTAGTGGCACAAGAAGAAAAATCAAATTTTTGCCCAGCAATCTTTAATTTAACCATTTCTGGAGAAACTTCTTCACCGTCATCTAAATTTGCTATCGCTTTAACAGTCCAAACATCTCCTTCTCCATCTAAAAAACCACTTAATTTATCAGTACCATGACTTTGTGCTATATTTACATTCGCAGCATATACCTCTGCAGAATAAATAGGCAACATAATTATTAAGGCAGCAATAAAACAACCTATCACTTTCAAGTATTCTTGTTTGCCCCAATCCATTTTAAATTTATTAAATTTCAATTTCATTTTAATCAGCTAAACTTTGGTTTCAATGCCAACCACATCTTTGGTGTTTGACTCATTTCCACAATATCTCCTAAAACTTGTAAATCTTCAATCACTCTTTTATGTTCCTCTTCAGGAACATCAAGGATATTATATCCCAATATATAAAATGTAACTTCTTCTGCACCATACACTTGTTCAGGTTTAATCTTAAGATAATTAGCCTTTTCATCCCAGAGAACCTGCCCAGAAATACTATTTTCTATCCAAGTTGCATCTAAATTAAAACAAGTATTGTCATCACAACGTTTTTCTTTAGGAATTAAGAATCCTTCATCTAATTTAATGGTCCCAGTAACACTATATATTCCGGGGACCAATTCTATCTCAGAAACCACTACTTCTTCTCCTTCAACTTCGACCTCTCCTTTAACAGAACCATAAGTAAGAAAGTCATCATTAAATAACCCTTCTTCTAAATCTCCAACCCTCTTTAAAGTAATAGTTGCAGTTTCTGTTTCTAACAAATCTACTGGAGTATTAGTAAAGTACCAATTATGGTCCCCACCTAAAAATTTAGAAGTATATGAAAAAGAAGGATCATTATCTACAAATAGGGAATTAACATAACACTCTGTTCCCTCGTAATAATCATATGTTCCATCATATGTCCCATCGTCAGAGTAAACATATGTTCCCTCGCCATAATCAATACACTTCCCCATATTAACTTTTTTAACATTAACTTTTATCTTCTCTTTTTTATGCATCTCAATCGGTTCTCCAGCAGGATATAGCCTGGCCTTCTTCCCTCCTTTAAACAAATAAGTATCAATTGGGATTTGTATTCCCAAATATCCTTCTTTATCTAACCTTATTACTCCTCCATAAACTGCAGGATATTTACTCTTATGCACTCCACTTACAGAAGTCGCTCCCATCAAACAATTATCAAAACCAGGAATTGTAAACGTAACCTCGACCCCAGACAAAGGCGTCTTTGTATCACTATTTACTATCTTTAATTCTAACTCCCCTGCATCAAATTTATCTTCGTCACAAACCATTGGCTCAGCAAATCCACCAATTGGTGGAAAGGCAA